>NZ_RAWL01000446.1:0-6849 GCF_003668885.1 Corallococcus sp. AB049A
CCACCACCACCGAACCGCCCTTCAGCCGCTTCCACGCCTCCAGCGTCACGCGGAAGTCCGGCTCCCTCCCCAGCCGCGACGCCGCGATGCCCGGGGCCAGCGGCGCCTTGAAGCGGTGGGGACACACGGCGTCCACCGGCAGCGAGCTGCCCGCGGCCTCGCGCATGGCCAGCGCGTCCGCCGGGGCCTTCAGGGAGGCACAGCCGCTCTCGTAGGGCTTGAAGCCCTGGGGCGCGTGTCCCGCGTCCTTCAGGAGCGACAACAGCGCGCACGACACCTGCGTCTTGCCCACGCCGGTGTCCGTGCCGGTGACGAAGAAGCGCAACGGCTCAGGGGCCACGGGAGACTCCCACCCGGCGCAGGGCCTCCAGCGCCAGGTCGATGTGGCCCGTCGTATGGGCCGCGGAGAGACAGAAGCGGAGCCGGCTGGTGCCGTCCGGCACGGTGGGCGGGCGGATGGCCTTCACCAGCAGGCCCGCCTCGCGAAGGCGCCTCGCCGCGTCCAGCGCGCGCGAGGGCTCGCCCAGGATGACCGGGAAGATGGCGCTCCGGGGCTCCGCTGGCAGTCCCAGCGCGCGCAGCCCGTCCGTGAAGCGGTGGATGTGGCCCCACAGCCGCTCGCGCGGCGCCGGGTCGTGCTCCACCAGGTCCACGGCGCACTCGGCGGCGGCGCACAGGGCGGCGGGCAGCGCGGTGGAATAGACGAACGGCCGGGCGCGGCTCACCAGCAGGTCCGCCACCGCGCGCGACGTGGCCACGTACGCGCCCAGCCCGCCCAGCGCCTTGCTCAGCGTGCCCATGCGCAGGTCCACCCGGTCCTCCACGCCCAGCGCCTCGCACAGCCCCGCGCCACGCGCGCCCAGGACGCCGGTGGCGTGCGCCTCGTCCACCATCAGGGCGGCGCCGTGGGCCTCGCACGCGGCCACCAGCTCGCGCAGCGGGGCCACGTCCCCGTCCATGGAGAAGACGCTGTCGGTGACGACCAGCTTGCGCCGCGCGGGCGTCTGCTCCAGCGCGCGGGTGAGCGCGGCCACGTCCGCGTGCGGGTAGACGACGACGCGCGCGCGGGACAGCCGGCAGCCATCCACCAGCGAGGCGTGGTTGAGGGCGTCGGAGAACACCGCGTCACCGGGGCCCACCAGCGCGGGCAGGATGCCGGTGTTGGCCGCGTAGCCGGAGTTGAAGAGGCGCACCGCCTCCGCGCGCTCGAAGCGGGCAAGGCGCGCCTCCAGCAATTGGTGCGGCACCATGTCCCCCACCACCAGGCGGCTGGCGCCGGTGCCCACGCCGTAGCGCTCCAGCGCGGACGCGGCGGCGGCGCGCACGGCGGGCGACGCCGCGAGCCCCAGGTAGTCATTGGAGGAGAAGTTCACCAGCCGCTCGTCCCCCACGCGCACCTCCGCGCCCTGGGGTGAATCGAGCGGCTCCAGCACGCGGCGGAGGCCCTTCGCAGACAGGGCCTCCAGGTCCTCGCGCGCCCACTGCGTGGCGGGCCTCACCGGTCCTGCCGGGGCTCCAGGGGGCGGATGCCCGCCTTCTCCAAGAGCGCCATGTCCTGGGTGTACTCGGGGTTGCCGGTGGTGAGCAGCTTCTCCCCGAAGAAGAGCGAGTTGGCGCCCGCCATCATGCAGAGCAGCTGCGCCTCTTCGTTCATCTGCATGCGGCCCGCGGACAGGCGCACCATGGCCTGGGGCATGAGCAGGCGCGCGGTGGCGATGGTGCGCACCATGTCCACCGTCTCCACGCGGTGCTGCTCCGCCAGGGGCGTCCCCTCCACGGGCACGAGCGCGTTGATGGGCACCGACTCCGGGTGCACCTCCTGGTTGGCCAGCGTGCGCAGCAGGTTGCAGCGGTCGTCCACGGACTCGCCCATGCCGATGATGCCGCCGCAGCACACGGAGATGCCCGCGTCGCGCACCCGGTTGAGCGTCTTCAGCCGGTCGTCATAGGTGCGGGTGGAGATGATGTCTCCATAGTGCTCCGGGGACGTGTCCAGGTTGTGGTTGTACGCGGACAGGCCCGCCTCGCGCAGGCGCTTCGCCTGGCTGTCGGTGAGCATGCCCAGCGTGGCGCACGCCTCCATCCCCAGGGCCCGCACGCCCTTGACCATCTCCAGCACGCTGTCGAACTGCGGGCCGTCCTTCACCTCACGCCACGCGGCGCCCATGCAGAAGCGGGTGGCCCCGGCCTGACGGGCCTGCGACGCGGCGGCCAGCACGTCCGGCACCGCCATCAGCTTCTCCGCCTTCACGCCCGTCTTGTAGCGCGCTGCCTGCGGGCAGTACGCGCAGTCCTCCGGACACCCGCCCGTCTTGATGGAGAGCAGCGAACAGAGCTGCACCTTGTTCTCCACGAACACCTGCCGGTGCACCGTCTGCGCCTTGTGCACCAGGTCCAGGAGCGGCAACTGGTACAGCGCCTTCACCTCCGCGAGCGACCAGTCATGACGCACCGTCACCCCTTCCGGGGCGGGGGCGGCGTGGTGGGCGTGGCCGTGGAAGGACTCGGAGGTGTCGGACATGCGGGCTCCTGGGGGAGGCGTCAGGAGGCCGACGGTGCGTGGCCCGAAGGCCATTGTCAACGCCCTTGGGAAACAGGGTTGACGAGTGCCCGCAAAGACAGAAGGGACGTCCGTGCATGACACGGACGCCCCTGGCTGTCTCCCGCCTCATCGGTCGAGGAGCCCTGCCTGACTAGACGTGGACGCGACGGCCGCGGCCGGCGAGCCCCACGAGGAACAGCACGACCAGCGCGCCCAGGACGGAGAACAGCAGGCCCGTGGGGTGCAGGTCGAACATCCGGCCGTCACGCGAGAACAGCGAACCGACGAAACCGCCCACGAACGAACCGGCGATGCCCAGCAGCGTGGTGGCGATGAGCCCCATCGACTGGTTGCCCGGCATGATGGCACGAGCGATCAGACCCGCGACCAGACCAATCACCAGAAACGCGATAATCCCCATGGCACTCTCCCTGTGTGGGGGGCGCGCTGTTTCGCGTCGCCCGTGGACCAGAAACTGGGTTGCCCCTCCCTGTAGGGCAACTCGCTACCTGATCCACGACAGCCTGCCTGCCTGCTCCCCTGGCATGGCGCGCGCATGCGCATGGGCGACGAAACGTCAGGGGTCTGGGGTAGACACTCCAACCCATGGCGAAGGCGAAGACGCACTACACCTGTCAGGCCTGCGGCTACCAGACGGCGAAGTGGCTCGGGAAGTGTCCGGACTGCGGGGCCTGGAGCTCGCTCCTGGAGGAGACCGAAGCGAAGGTGGACGACAAGCGCCCGGCGTGGGGCGCGTCCGGGGGCGCCTCCAAGCCGGTGAAGCTGCAGGACGTGACGGCGGAGACGGAGGTGCGCCGGCGCACGGGCATCACGGAGTTCGACCGGGTCCTGGGCGGCGGCGTGGTGGGCGGCTCGCTGGTGCTGCTGGGCGGAGACCCGGGCATCGGCAAGTCCACGCTGCTGTTGGCGGCGCTGGACAAGCTGTCGCGGCACGGGCCGGTGCTCTACGTGTCGGGTGAAGAGAGCCTGCGGCAGACGAAGATGCGCGCGGAGCGGCTGCGGGTGGAGGGGGACGCCATCCACCTGTTCGCGGAGACGGACGCGGACCGGGTGCTCCAGGCGGCGGAGGCGCTCAAGCCCCAGGCGCTGGTGGTGGACTCCATCCAGACCATGTACCTGCCGGAGCTGGGCAACGCGCCGGGCAGCATCACCCAGGTGCGCGAGGTGGCGGGCCGGCTGATGGCGTTCGCCAAGCGCAGCGGGGTGCCCACGTTCCTGGTGGGGCACGTGACGAAGGAGGGCTCCATCGCGGGCCCGCGCGTGCTGGAGCACATGGTGGACACGGTCCTCTACTTCGAGGGCGAGCGCGGCCACCCGTTCCGCCTGTTGCGCGCGCACAAGAACCGCTTCGGCAGCACCAACGAGATTGGCGTCTTCGAGATGAAGGGCGCGGGGCTGGTGGAGGTGGCGGACCCGTCCGCGCTGTTCCTCTCCGAGCGGCCCCAGGGCAAGTCCGGCAGCGTGGTGACGAGCACGCTCAACGGCACGCGGCCGCTCTTGGTGGAGGTGCAGGCGCTGGTGGCGCCCACGGGCTACGGCACGGCGCGGCGCACGGCGATTGGCGTGGACGGCAACCGCGTGGCGCTGCTGGCGGCGGTGCTGGAGAAGAAGGAGGAGATTCCGCTGGTGGGCTGCGACCTGTTCGTCAACGTGGCGGGCGGCATGCAGTTGAGCGAACCGGCGTGCGACCTGGCGGTGTGCGCGGCGCTGGTGAGCAGCCTGCAGAACCGGCCGTTGGACGCGAAGACGCTGGTGCTGGGAGAGGTGGGGCTCGCGGGCGAGGTGCGCGCGGTGGGCCAGGTGGAGCCGAGGCTCGCGGAGGCCGCGAAGATGGGCTTCCAGCGGGTGGTGCTGCCGGCGGGCAGCGCGCGGCGGGTGGAGGCGACGAAGCTCGAGGTGGTGGGCGTGGAGACCCTGAGCGAGGCGCTGGCGGCGATGTTCGACTGACGTCCGGTGCCGTCAGTGCTTGTGCAGCATCCAGGACACGTCCGGCACGCGCGTGGGCTTCGTGAGGGTGGGCAGGTCGAAGAAGGCGTCGCGGCCCAGGGTGGCGATGAGCTGTCCTTCCGCGGCGTCGCCCTCCGGCGTCATGGCCTGGGTGGGGAGTTCGTAGGGCTGGACGAGGACGAGCCCGCCGTCGAGGGACTGGCGCTGGGGCGCGGGGATGGCGTCCAGGCGCGGTCCGAAGAGGTCCACGAAGGGGGCGCCGAAGACGTTGCGCCAGTAGAGGCCGGAGAGGCCCTCGCTGTAGTCGCGCACGTTGAAGACGCGCGTGGAACCGAAGCCGTCCTCGTTGGGCACCAGGCGCCAGTTCTTGCGCTCGAAGTCGTCACCAAGCCCGGACTGGGCGAGGGGGGAGCCCAGCAGCTGCATGATTTCGACGACCTGGCGCAGGTGGGCTTCGCGCCACCCCACCTTCCGGGCCTCCGTGACGGAAGTCATCCAGCTGAAGGAGCCGACGAAGGGATACTTCCCGCGGCGCTCGGGGGCGAAATGGAGGAAGTCCCGATCCGTCTTCGCCCCGATGAAGAAGCGACTGGACTCATCGTAGTGGGCCGCGAGCACATCCAGGTCAAAAGCACCGGGCTCGAACTGCGTATCCACGCCGACGCCCCCGCAGCGCACGGGTTGGAACCAGCGGCCCCCCGAAAAGAACCGCTGGACCAGTTCGCGAACGACGCTCGTGGGTGGAACCCCGGGAGGCAGCGCGAAATCGGTGCTCAGGTATCGAATGGCCATGAAGCGCTCTTACGGGAAGGGCCTGACGGCTGCCTGACCTTCCTTGACAAGGTCGTTCAGTTCCTCGGTCAGGGGCCCGGTCAGCCGCGTCGCCCCCTCGGGATGTTTAGCGGAACGGATCCAGAGTTCGATGGAGCCACCGTACTTCTGAACGTACTGAATCATGGCCTTGAGGTTCCCGGTGAGCGCCAATTCCGCACGGCCCTTCACCTCAACGAAGTCGTAGGGACTGCCCCAGACCAGGTCCCCCTTGTGTCCCGTCACGGCATCCGGGACGAACCCCTGTGCCTTGCTGCCCGGCGGCGGCAGCAGGAGGTCCGTGTTCTTCGGCAGCTTCCGGCTCTGGAGCACGGACTGTTCGAACGCACTGCCCGCGCCCTTGTTCTGGATGACCGTCCGGTAGAGCCGCTCCCACTCCGGATCCACGGCGTAGCTGAAGCGCGGATACTTGCCCGGGTGACGGAACTGATAGTCCACCCACGCCTGCGCCAGGTGCTCCGCGCTGCCCGGCACCAGCCGCGCTCCCTCCGCCGTCGCCCGTGAGCCCACCAGCGCCACGCGCTTGCCCCGGGCCAGCACCCGCCCCGCTTCCGCGAGCGGCGCCTCCAGCCGCTTCGCCAGCGCCCGCAGCCGCTCCACGTCCTCCGCGGACACCGCCTCACCCCGTCCCGCCGCGCGCAGCACCCGACGCAGCTCCTGCGCCTCCTGCGGCGACAGGTGCTGCACCACCCGCTGCAACACCTGCACCTCGCGCAAGCTCCGGCCCGTGAGCAGCGCGACACGCTCCGCGCCCTGCGCTCCTTCCGACAGCAGCCGCCCCGACACCACCGGCAGCGCCACGCTCACCACGCAGAGCAGCCGCTCGCCGTCCGTCAGCGGGTATCCCAGGAGGCTCCGCCCCAGCACCACGCCACTGATGTCCCCCACCTCACCGGTGACGGGCAGCAGCCCCAGGGCAATCTCCAGCACCACCTCCTCCGGCGGAATGGCCGGAGGCTCACGGGCCGGGTCCCAGGCCGGAGGCGCGAAGCGGCCCGCCTCCACCGCCGACGCCAGGAGGCTGTCGCGCGCCAGCAGGTAGACCGCCACCTCGCTGGGGCTCTTGCGCGGGAAGTCCGGGTCCTCCGTGTGCGCGTAGGCCCAGTCCAGCACCGCGTCGAGCAACGCCAGCTGCGTCTCCTCGTAGAGCGCGCTCTCCGTGAGCAGCCCGTCGCTCCCGAGCCGCCGGAAGTGCGCGTCCGCCAGCACCTGACGGCGCGCCTCCGCCCAGCGGTGGAACTCCTCCAGCTTCGCCTCCGCCCGCGCGGAGCGCCTGCCGTCCTCGAGCAGGGCCTGCGCGTGCTTGGCCTTCAGCCGCAGGTACACCTCCAGCGGCGCGTCCTTCGCGAGCTCCTCCTCCGTCCGCGCGGACGCCCACAGCATCAGGTCATTGAGCGCGGCGTGGCCCACCTGACGCTCCGTCTCCGTCACGGCGGGCTGCTTCAGGGCGGCCTTCTTCTCGCGGATGAACGCGAGGTAGCGCCCCAATTCCACTCCCCCCACCGTGC
>NZ_RAWL01000447.1:0-6817 GCF_003668885.1 Corallococcus sp. AB049A
GGCTGGCGGCGGGTCTCCACGAAGAGCTGGCGACGAATCCAAAAGCCTCCGCGGAAGCGTTGGGCGCGTCCCTGGCGTCGCTCGCGGAAGGCACGGCGGCGGCGACCATCCGGGGCGCGAGCAGCGCGCTCACGCAGGAGGAGGCGCGCTGGAGGGATGCGCCCCGCGACCACGAGCTCCTGCGGCGCACGAGCCGGGAGATCACGGCGGGTGCGCTGGAGGCCCTGGGCGCGCGGTTGCGGCGGCCCCTGTTGGCGCTCGCGGGAGCAGGCAGCGCGCTGGTGGCGCTGACGGTGCTGTCCTCGCGACGGCGTCACGCGTGAGGAATCGCCACCTTCCTTCCATGGATGCGGATGCGTTCGAGAACGCCTTCGCGCTGCTCCTGGATGGCCGGGGCGGTGCACGCTCGCTCACCTTGGAGGAGACGCGGAGCTGGCGGGCTTCGGATGGCATGCTCTGGGTCCACCTGCCTCCGGACCTGCCGGACCTTCCTCGCGTGCTGGAGGCCGTCTTCCGCCTGCCTCCCCGCGTGCGTGAACCGCTGCTGGCCGACACGGGCCGCGTGCGCATCGAAGTGCTCAACGAGGACGAGCTCGTCCTGCTCCTGTTGCACCCGGACACCGCGCCCACCGACGCGGCGTCCGCGCGCCAGCTGCGCGCCTGGATGACCGCGGACCGGTGTGTCACCGTCGCGCCCTCGGGACAGCACGCCATCGCCTCCGTCCGTGATCAGCTGGCCCATGGCCTCACCGGCCTCCTGGGCGTCAACCTGGGCGGCATCCCGGGCGCGCAGTGGCGAGGCTCGTTCCTCCTGCTGGTGCTCGTGCTCATCGCCCTCGCCGCCGCGGAGTGGCGGGCCCTGCGCCGCCGCGAACTCGTCTGAGGGCAGGCGCATGGCCGCGCCAGCGGACATCCCCGTGCGACCCGCGTGCCGTGGCGACCTCCTCCACTTCCTCACCAGCTTCATCCCCGGGCGCGGCACAGGCAGGGGAGGACGCGATGGCGGGAGTCCGGACGCGTTGCTTGCTGCTCGGACTCATGGGGGGCCTGTGCCGCGCCGTTTCACCGCCTCCTGACTGACGGCCGGGCTCAGCGGGCCCTCCTCCCGCGCCCTCCACGCCGCGTTGTGCGGCGGCCACCGCGTCCCCAACCTCCGGATGTCTGGGATTGCACCGGGACAGGAGGCGGTCGTGGAGCGACACACGAGGAGGCAATCCGTCTGGGCGCTCGCGCTGCTGCTCGCCATTCCGCTCCAGGCGCTGGCGGCGGATCCGCTGCCGGCCTGGAAGGACGGTCCGGTGAAGCAGTCCATCATCGACTTCGTCACCCGCGCCACCACCGAGGGCCACCCCGGCTACATCCCCTCGGAGGAACGCATCGCCACCTTCGACAACGACGGCACGCTCTGGCAGGAGCAGCCCATCGTGCAGGGCGCCTTCCTCCTGGAACAGGTCAAGGCCCGCGTGAGGGAGGACGCGTCGCTCGCGAAGCGGCAGCCCTTCAAGGCCGTGCTGGAGGGCGACGTGGCCCTGCTGTCCTCCATGGACGAACCCCAGTTGATGGAGCTGTTCGCCGCCACCCACGGGGGCAAGACCCAGGACGAATTCGCCCAGGAGGCCCGAGCCTTCTTCCAGACCGCGCGCCACCCGAAGCTGGGCGTGCCCTACACGCAGCTGGCCTACGCGCCCATGCTGGAGCTGCTCCAGTACCTGCGCGCCAACGGCTTCCAGACGTGGATCTCCTCGGGCGGCGGCACCGACTTCATGCGCGTCGTCTCCGAGGACACCTACGGCATCCCGCCCCAACAGGTCATCGGCAGCGACCTGAAGGAGAAGTTCGACGAGGGCCACGGTCACCCGGTGCTGCGGCGCGAGGCCCGCGTGGACCACATCAACGACAAGGCCGGCAAGCCGGTGGGAATCGAGCAGCACATCGGGCGGAGGCCCGTGTTCGCCGCGGGCAATGTCCGCTCGGGCGGTGACATCCAGATGCTCCAGTACACGAAGGAGCAGCCACGCCCCGGCTTCGCCCTGCTCATCCACCACGACGACGCCGGACGTGAGTTCGCCTACGAGGAGAAGAACGACGCGTCCCTGAAGGCCGCGCGCGAGGGAGGCTGGACCGTGGTCAGCATGCGCCAGGACTGGAAGCGCGTCTTCCCACAGGAGGGCCGGTGATGGACGCGCTGCACGGCTTCATCAGCCTGATGATCGCCACCTTCATCATCGCGCTCGGGCTGTCGCAGGGCCTGTCGTGGCGCCTGGCGGACCTGGGCCAGGGCACGCGCCACCCGGCGTTCGCGCGGGGGCTGGGCGTGTGTCTCATCGGCGTGCCCCTGCTGTCCCTCATCGTGGTGAAGGTGCTGCCGGTGCCGCCCATCGCGTCGGGTGTCATCGCGCTGATGGCGTTCTGCCCGGGGCTGCCCATGGCGCTCAATGTCGTGTCGCGGCAGAAGGGCAACCTGCCGCTGACCCTGGCGCTGTCCATCACCCTGTCGCTGGTCGCCATCGTGCTGATGCCGCTGTCCCTGAAGCTCCTGGAGCGGCTGTTCCCCGTGGCCATCCAGGCGCCGCCGTACGGGGTGCTCCTGGGCCGGGTCATCCTCCCGTTCCTCGTGCCCTTCGCCCTGGGCATCGGCTTCCAGAAGGTGGCGCCCGTCTGGGCGCACCGGCTGCGCAAGCCGGTGAAGCTCTACTTCAACGTCGCCCTGGTCGTGGCCGCGCTGGCGCTGGTCGTGGCCGGCTTCCCGCTGTTGAAGCAGCTCCACATCTGGTCGATTGTCGCGATGGTGGTGGTGACGCTGGGCGCCGCGGCCCTGGGCCACGTGGCCGGCCGGCCCCTGCCCGGAGACCGCACGGCGCTGGCCATCTCCGCCGTCTTCGGCAACCCCGCCTTCGCCTTCTGCCTGGGCGGCAGCACCTACCCCATGAAGAGCCTGCTGGGCGTCATGGGGCTGTACCTGCTCATCCGCACCCTGGCGCTCGTTCCGTACCTGCTCTGGAACCAGCGCCAGCAGGCGTCCGAGCGCGGCGGCGGGCCGTCACTGCCGTCAGGCAGGCGCGCCTCCGTGTCGTGAAGCCGATGCGCGCAACGCACCCGGGTGGCTGATGCCATGACGCCCGGGCGCCTCCACCCTTCCTCGCGTCCGGGATGCCGGGCACACGAGGGGGGAGGGCCCATGAAGCGCACCGCGGCCTCGGCCGCCCATGGCCTGGGCCGCTTCCTTCCAGGTGTCGAGCAGGCTCGGACGTATGAGCGGCGATGGCTGCGCGCGGACCTGCTGGCCGCGCTCACCGTGGGCGCGATGCTCGTCCCCCAGGGGCTGGCCTACGCCCAGATTGTCGGCGTGCGTCCCGTGGCGGGGCTGTACGCGGGCGCCTTCGCGATGCTGGCCTACGCGCTGTTCGGCCCGTCACGGCACCTGATGGTGGGGCCGGAGGCGGGCGCGGCCATCCTCTCCGCGACGGCGCTGGCCCCGGTGGTGGCGGGCGGAGGACCGGAGCGGCTGGCGTCCCTGGCGGCACTGTTGGCATTGATGGTGGGCGCCCTGAGCCTGCTGGGCGGGCTGTGCCGCGCGGGCGCGCTGGCGGACTTCCTGTCGCGCCCCATCCTCATCGGCTACGTCAACGGCGCGGCGCTCATCATCATCGGCAGCCAGCTGACGCGGATGCTCGGGCTGGAGCGCGGGTCGAACGAGTTCGCCGGGCAGCTCCACGAAGTGGCGGCGAACCTGGGCCGCACGCACGAGCCCACGCTGGTGCTGGGGCTGAGCATCGTGGTGGCGCTGGTGGGCATGCGCCGCTTCCTGCCGCGCTGGCCCGCGCCGCTGGTGATGGTGGTGCTCACCACGCTGGTGGCCTGGTGGTTCCAGCTGGAGCACGGCGGCGTGAAGGTGGTGGGGCCCATCGCCGCGGCGGCGCCCGCCTTCGGCCTGCCCTCCGTGGGCTTCGACGACGTGCGCGCGCTGCTGCCCGCGGCCTTCAGCCTCGCGCTGGTGAACTACGCCAGCTCCGTGCTCGCGGGCCGCATCCAGGCCGACCACCATGGCTACCGGCTGGACACGCATCAGGAGTTCCTGGGCCAGGCGGCGGCCAACCTGCTCACCGGCCTCACGCAGGGCTTCCCGGTGACGGGCAGCGGCTCGCGCACGGCCGTCAACGCGTCCATGCGGGGACGCACGCAGCTGGTCGGCGTGGTCGCGGCCGTGGCGGTGGGGGTGTTCTCGCTGTTCCTCACGCCGCTGCTGTCCAAGCTGCCCCTGGTGACGCTGGGGGCCATCGTCATCGTCGCGGCGGTGTACATGCTGGAGGTGAAGCCCCTCGTGACGCTCTGGCGCGTGCGCCCGGTGGAGGCGGTGCTCGCGGCGGTGACGACGCTGGGCGTGCTCTTCCTGGGCATCCTGCAGGGCATCCTCATCGCGGTGACGCTGTCGCTGGTGGACCTCATCCGCCGCGCGGCGCACCCGCACGACGCCGTCCTGGGCGAGCGCGAGGGCCTGCCCGGCTGGCACGACGTGGAGGGCCACGCGGACGCGGAGACGATTCCCGGCCTCGTCGTCTACCGCTTCGACGCGCCCCTCTTCTTCGCCAACGCCCGCTTCCTGCGCGAACAGGTGCGCCACCTGGTGGCCGCGTCCCACCCGCCGGTGCGCTGGTTCGTGCTGGACGCGTCCTCCGTGTTCGACCTGGACATCACCGCCGCGGAGGGCCTGGAGCAGGTGCGCCACGCGCTCGCGGACGAGGACATCGTCTTCGCGGTGGCCCAGGCGCGCGCGCCGATGCGCCGGATGCTGAAGCGCTCCGGGTTGACGGCGCGCATCGGCGAGGAACGGCTCTTTCCCACCGTGGGCGCCGCCGTGCGCGCCTACCTCGAACCGCGAGGCGACACGCGGACCGCCGGTGGCGGCGAGCCCGTCTCCTCGTCACAGGTGCACTGACGCCATGACATCCATCCCATCCAGGGTCCGAAGAGGCTCGGTGCCGGGCGTGGTGCCGGGCACGCTGCTGGCGCTGCTCGTGTCCGCGACGGCGCTGGCGCAGGACGCGCACTACACCACGCGGCAGTTCGGCAACCGGGCGTGGCTGTTGGGCGGTGCCTTCGTGGGCAACCCCAACGACATCAGCGCCGTCTATTACAACCCCGGCGCGCTCGCGCTCCTGGGCGCGCCGGAGCTGGAGCTCACCGGCAGCGTGTACGAATACACGCGCCTGAAGGTGCAGGACGGGCAGGGCGAGGGGAAGGACCTGTCCGACTCCAACGTGGACGTGCTGCCGTCGCTCATCGCCGGCTCGCTGCGCTTCGGGTTTTTGGGCAAGTCCCGGATGGCCTACTCCCTGCTCACGCGCCAGGGCTTCTCCTACAGCCTGCAGTCGCGAGGCACGCGGACGGGCACGGACCTGGCCGGCGTGCGGGGCCTGGACATGCTGTCCACGGACGTGCGCCTGGACCAGACCGTGAGCGAGTTCTGGACGGGCGTGTCCTGGGCCTACCCCGTCACGGAGCACCTGGGCCTGGGCCTGACGCCGTTCGTCGCGACCCGGCATCACGAGCTGCGCTTCCAGACGCAGGCGCAGGGCTCCGGTGCCGCCGGCCAGCAGTTGCTGGCGACGCTGGGCCGAGACCTGGAGTTCGACCACGTCCGGGTGTTGTTGAAGCTGGGCGCCAGCTACCAGCATGGCCCCTGGGCCCTGGGGCTCTCCGTGACGACGCCCAGCCTGGCCCTCTGGGGCCGGGGCTCGGTGGGGTTCGAGCGCGCCGTCCAGTCCCAGGGCGTGGACACGAACGCGCCCGCCGCCGTGTTCGACTTCCAGGAGGACCTGCCGGCGCACTTCTGCAACTCCTGGGCCGCGGCGTTCGGGGTCAGCCGGAGCTTCGGCGATTCCACCGCGGTGTACGCGTCCGTGGAGGGCTACGCGCGCGTGTCGTCCATCACGCTGGTGGACGCCCAGCCCATCGTGCCGCGAGACACCACCGAGTCCATCGACGGGGACTACGCCTTCGCGCTCAAGCCGGTGCTGAACGGGGCCTTGGGCGTGGAGCAGGCGCTGGGGGACCGGGTGCGGGTGTATCTGAGCGGGCACACGGACTTCAGTGCGTTGGAACAGACGCAATCAACGAACGCGCTGGTCGGAGGCTGGGACCTGTACCACGCCGCCTCGGGCATCCACTTCGTGCTGGGCCGTTCGCGCTTCACGCTGGGCGGCGACCTGGCGTGGGGCAACAAGCAGACCACCCGGTTCGCGGAGACGCTCCAGCAGCTGGGCCTGTCCACCCCCATGCGCGCCCAGGACGTCCATTTCTTCCAGGCCACGCTGCTGGTAGGCGCCAGCTTCTCCTTCAAGGACACGCGGAGCACGAGCGGCAAGGGCAGCGTGGAGGAAGCCCCCACGGCGGACTCCCCGTGACGCCGAAGGAGCGCGACGGTGGGGTGGACGAGGAGGCGGCCTCCGCCTTCCTCCTGGACCTGGCGAAGGCGCTGCACGTGGCCTACCAGCCGTCGCTCCTGGTGGAGGCGCGGGTGCGCCGGGCGGCGAAGGCGTGGGGCCTGGGCGTGGAGGTCTTCACGCTCCAGAGCCTGGCGATGACGGAGGTGGTGTCGCGTTGGCGCCCGCACGTGACCTTCGCGCGGCTGCCCTTCGACCCGCACTGGAACCTGGGCCGGGCCGCGGCGCTCCTGCGGCTGTCGGACGCCATCGCCGAAGGGCGCGTGAGGCTGCCCGAGGCGCGCGCGGAGCTGGACCGCATCGTGGCCCTGCATGCGCCGTATCCCGGGTGGCTCGTGTTCCTGGCGTACGGCGTCTACGGGGCGGCGGTGGCG
>NZ_RAWL01000448.1:0-6809 GCF_003668885.1 Corallococcus sp. AB049A
TCCCCGTCCCGGAGGAGCTGCGCGAGCCCGCGCCCGCTTCGAAGACGCCCGAGCCCAAGCCGAAGAAGGACAAGCGCCGCCGCGCGGGCTGAGCTTCGCCTGAGCTTCGGGGGAAACGGCCCCCGGCATCCCGTTTCCGGGGAAGACCCGGTAGGCTTGGGGCGCCATGCAGGCGTGCCCCTTCTGCCAGACGACGATGCGCAACACCTACTCCCGGGGGTTGGTGCGCGACGAGTGCGGTGCCTGCGGTGCCGCCTGGTTCGAGGAGGAGATGCTGGCGCGCGTCGTCGGCGGTCCCACGCTGACGGCCGTGTTCGAAGCGGCGAAGGGCAAGCCCGGGCGGTGCAAGGGCTGTGAGGCGTCGCTCCAGTACGTCCCGGGCTGTCCGTCCTGCGGGCGTCAGGCGCCCACCTGTCCCACGTGCGGAAACGCGCCGCTCCCCGAGGTGGAGTTGCGGGACGTGGCGGTGGACGTCTGCACGAAGTGCCGGGGCGTGGCGCTGGACGCGGAGGAGCTGGCGAAGCTCCAGAAGGCCGCGGAGCCGAAGCCGGAGCCCAGGCCCGCCGCCGCGGACTTCGAGCACGAGTACGACCCCAAGAAGAGCCTGAGCCTCTTGCCCAAGGTGCGCATCGGCGACGAGCCGGCCTGCGTGACGTGTGGCCGGAGGATGGACGTGCGCTACGGCTTCGTCTGGGAGGAGCTGCTGTACTGCGGCAGCTGCGCGCCGGAGGGCTCCGCGCCGTACACGGACGAGCTGACCAAGGCCCGGCCCAGCGAAGCCTACGGCCGCCGCGCCAGGCACCTGAACAACAGCGCCGCGGAGTCCGCCGTGGTGTGGTTCCTGTCGAAGATCTTCAAGTAGCCGCGGTTGTAACAATTCTGGTTACAAATCCGCGCGCCGAGTAGCGCATTTGTCACATTGAAACATCCCTCCGGATTGTCGCACCCTGCCCGGGCAATCAACACCCAAGCAGGGGGAAGCGGATGAAATGGTTCTGTCTCATCGTGGCCGCGCTCGTGTCGATTCCAGTCCACGCCAGCGCCAGGGAGGCCATTGAAATCAAGCTCACGTCCAAGGCGACGAAGTTCCCCTCGGACGCGCCCGTGGACCTCGTGGTCACGTTCACGAATGTGTCCGGCAGTCCGGTGCGGATCCTCGGCTACCACACGCCCGTCCTCGAAGGCATCGAAGCGGACATCCTCACCGTGTCGCTGGGGGACAAGCCCGTCGAGTACATGGGCCGGCTCTACAAGCGCGCGGCGCCCACGGACCGCGACTCCCTGACGCTCAACCCGGGAGAGAGCATCTCCGGCGTCGCGTCGCTCTGGGACAACTACGACCTGGCCGTCTCCGGGACCTACTCCATCCAATACAAGACGGAGATCTTCAGCCCCCAGTCCGACAAGGAGTTCGCCGTCTCCAACGTCATCACCCTGGACATCGAGGGCCGGGAGCCGCGTCCCAATCCGGACGACATGGAAGACGAGACCAAGATCGTCAGCGGCAACAACGAGAAGTTCAAGGGGTGCAGCGACTCGCAGAAGAGCGCCATCATCGCCGCCCGGGAGCACGCGTTGAACTACGCGGATGATGCCTATGACTATCTGGTGGCCGGGAACGTCACCTCCCGCTACACGACGTGGTTCGGCGCCTATGACAGCTCACGCTATGGCACCGTCCGGGAAAACTTCCGGGAGATCCGGGACGCCGTCGACAACGAAGACATCAAGTTCTTCTGCAACTGCAACAAGAGTGCGTATGCCTATGTGATTCCCTGGGAGAACTTCAAGGTCCACCTCTGCAAGGCCTTCTGGCCCGCGCCGATGACCGGCGACGACTCCAAGGCCGGGACGTTGATCCATGAGATCAGCCACTTCTGGCGGACCGCCAGCACCCGCGACATCGAGTACGGCCACAGCGCGGCGCAGAACCTCGCGGTGACGAAGCCGCACAAGGCCATCAAGAACGCGGACTCCCACGAGTACTTCGCCGAGGCCACGCCCTACAGCCCCTACAACCCCTGCGCGCCGACCGTCACGTCGCACACGGGCGCGCCCATCACCGCGGGATGGGATGGCTCGAACTGCCACGTCATGAACGTCCCCGCCGGGCTGACGTCGTTCGTCCACAACAACGCCTGGTACGTCAACGCGCTGCCCGGCACGTCGTGTCCGGCGCCTTCCGGGTGGGACACCGCGAACTGCTACATCCTCCCCTACCCGTCCTGGAGCACCAGCTACTTCGTTTGGTCCGGGAACCTCTACCTGACGCCCGGCCCCGGCAATGCGTGCCCGCCGCCCTCGTCGTTCGACGGGGCCAACTGCTACGTCATGCCGCTGCCCTGGGGTTCGACGCCCTTCAAGTACGCGAACAACCTCTACATCACGCCTCCGCCCAGCTGCCCCATTGGAGGCTATGACGGCGCGCACTGCCTGGTGGGCACGGCTCCCGCCAGCCGGACCGCGTTCATCTGGGGTTCGTCGTTCTATTACAGCCACTGAGGACGGACGGACAGCGTGTCATGACGGCTTGTCATTGCCGGCGCAGCATGCCCTGACACGCGGTCCAGGTTCCCTCGGGACGCCAGCAGTGCTCCCTCTGGAGGAGCCTCTGGCCCCTGGCTTGCTCTGGGCCTCCCTGTTCCAAACAGGGAGGCTTTTTCGTGAACCTTGCCATGCAGCAGAGGTCCATCCAGGGCCTGTTCGCTTTGCTTGTCTTTGCATGTGCCCTGACGGCCGCGCTGAGCGTGAATCAGGTGGCCGGTGCCTTCGTGATGCCCGGCATCCGGGACACCGGGGCCGCGGCTCCGGCTCCCTCGAACGCCCCTCCCCTGACGGCGCTGGATGGGGCGCGGCTGGCACGGCTCACGGGGCTCTCGTCCGCTTCCGGAGGGGTGGCCGCACCGGAGCCACCGCCAGATCTTCCCCGGAGCACGCTGGGCATCCGGCTGTTGGGCACGCTGGTGGCGCAGGATCCCCGGTGGTCCATGGCGTCCATCCATGAGCTCCCGGCCGGCAGCGCCCACAGCCTGATGGTCAGCGATGTCATCCAGGGCGCCCGGGTCTTCGCCATCGAGCGGGAGCGCATCCTGCTGCTCGTGGATGGACGGCTCGAGTACGTCGACGGAACCGGGAGCGTCGCGCCCTCCCGGGTGAACATCCAGCCCGGGGCTTCCGGCCTGGGCCGCGGCATCCGCGAGACAGGCCCGGACACCCGCATCGTGCCCCGCGAGGACGTCACCGAAGCACTCACGCACCTGCCCGAACTGTCGATGCAGGCCCGGGTGGTCCCCGCCTTCAAGGACGGCCGCCCCGTGGGCTTCAAGCTGTTCTCCATCCGTGAGGACTCGTTCTACTCACGGTTGGGGCTGCGCAATGGGGACGTGCTCCAGCGCATCAACGGCCTGGACCTGGACAGCCCGGACAAGGCGCTGGAGGCCTTCACGAAGCTGCGCGACGCCCGGCGCATCGAGCTTCAAATCGAGCGCGGCGGCGCTCCGGTCCGGAAGGTCTTCGACGTCCAGTAGGCCCCTTACGCCTGCGCCGCGGCCAGCTTCTCCTGCGCGGCCTCCCAGCGGGCATAGAGGTCCTCCAGCTCCTCCTTGCCCGTGCGGTGCGCGTCCATCAGCGGCTTCGCGCGGGCGAAGTCGTTGTAGAGCACCGGGTCCGCCAGCTGCGTCTCGCGGTCCTTCTGCTCGGCCTCCACCTTCGCGATGCGCTCCTCCAGCTTCGCGATCTCCTTCTTGATGGGGCCCTCCACCACGGAGCGCCGCTGGCGCGCCTCCGCCTCCAGGCGCTTGCGCTCCTTCTCCGACACCGGACCGGTGGCCGCCGCGCCCTTCCCGCTCGACGCGCCCGTGTCCGCGCCCTCCGCCGCCAGGCGCTGCTGCTCCTGGTGGTAGAGGTATTCGTCCAGGTTGCCCGGGTGCGATGTGAGCTTGCCGTCCGCGACCTCCCAGACGTGCGTGCACAGGTTGTTGATGAAGCTGCGGTTGTGGCTCACGAACAGGAGCGTGCCGCCGTACAGCTTCAGCGCCTCAATCAGCATCTCCGACGAGTCCAGGTCCAGGTGGTTCGTCGGCTCGTCCATCAGGAGGAAGTTGGACGGAATCAGCAGCAGCTTCGCCAGCGCCACGCGCGCGCGCTCGCCACCGCTGAGCACGCCAATGGGCTTGTCCACGTCATCGCCGCTGAAGAGGAACGCGCCCAGCACGCCGCGCACGTAGCTCTCCGGCTTGTCCGCGGCCAGGGGGCGCACCTCTTCGATGATGGTGTTGTGGCGGTCCAGCTTGTCCGCGTGGTGCTGCGCGTAATAGCCCACCACCACGTTGTGCCCCAGCGTCACCTTGCCGGTGTCCGGCGCCAGCTCCCCCGCCACCATCTTGAGCAGCGTCGTCTTGCCCGCGCCGTTCGCGCCCACCACGGCGATGCGCTGGCCCCGCTCCAGCCGCGCGTCCAGCCCGTTGTAGACGGTCAGCGCGCCGTAGCGCTTGGTGATGCCCTCCATCAGCACCACGTCCCGGCCGGAGCGCTCCACTTCCGGGAAGCGGAACTTCATCGTCTGGCGCTCTTCCAGGACCTGGACCTTCTCCAGCTTGGCCAGCATCTTCGCGCGGCTCTGCGCCTGCTTCGCCTTGGTGGCCTTCGCGCCGAACCGGTCGATGAAGCCCTGCAGCTCCGCGCGGCGCTGCTCCACCTTCTCCGCTCTCGCCTGCAGGAGAACCATCTCCTCCGCGCGCTGGCGCTTGTAGTCCTCGTAGTTGCCGGCGTACTCGCGCACGCCCTCCATCTCCAGCGACACCACCCGGTTGATCTGCCGGTTGAGGAAGTCCCGGTCGTGGGAGATGAGCACCATCGCCTTGTTGGAGCGGCGCAGGAACCCGTCGAACCACGCGAGCGTGGGCACGTCCAGGTGGTTCGTGGGCTCGTCCAGAAGCAGGAGGTCCGGGTCCTGGAGCAGCAGGCCCGCGAGCGCCGCGCGCATGCGCCAGCCGCCGGAGAGCGCCTGGGTGGGCTTGGACAGGTCCGCGTCCTTGAAGCCCAGGCCCTTGAGGATGCGCTCGGCGTGGTGGCGGCCGTAGCGGTTCTCGAAGTCGTCCAGCTCCGCGTGGAGGTCCGCCAGCGTCTGGGCCAGCTCCAGCTGCTCCTCCTCGTCCGTGCTGGCGGCCAGGGCGGCTTCCGTGTCCTTCAGGCGGGATTCCAGCGCGTCCCGGCCCGGGACGGTGCTCATGACCGCCTCCACCACCGTGCCCTCCGGCAGGCCGGCGATCTCCTGGGGGAGGTAGCCCGCCCGGGCCCGGCGGCTGTACTGGACGGTGCCCCCGTCCGGCTGGCTCACCCCGGCGATGATCTTCATCAGGGACGACTTGCCCGTCCCGTTGGCCCCCACCAGGCCCACCCGGTCCCTGGGACCGAGGGTGAAATTGTCCTCGTCGAAGAGGACCTTCTTTCCGTAGGCGAGGCTGATGTCCTGGGCGATGACGAGGCTCATGGCGGAGGGGGGAGATAACAGCCGGGAAGCCCCACGGGAACGGTTCTGATGCCTGCCTGACTGCCCAGGGAGCACATCTCCCCGGTTGGGCGGAAGGCGGGGCTTGCCTATACTCCCGGCACCCATGGCCGCCCCCTGCCCCCACTGCGGTAGTACCGAAGGTCAAGACCACCTGTGCGCGGCGCAGAGCCTCCAGCTCCTGGGCCAGGTGCTGGACGGCCGCTACAAGATTGAGAGCGTCCTGGGCCAGGGCGGCATGGGCATGGTGTTCCGGGCGACGCAGACGTCCGTGCAACGCCCGGTGGCGGTGAAGACGCTCAACCCGTCGCTGGCCGCGGCGCCCCAGTTCTTCGAGCGCTTCCGGCGCGAGGCGGAGATCGCCAGCCGGCTGCGCCACCCGAACGTCATCACCATCTTCGACTTCGGCCGGGCGGCGGACGGCACCTGCTACTACGTGATGGAGCTCCTCAAGGGGGAGAGCCTCAAGGAGCTGGTGAAGCGCGAAGGGCCCATGACGCTGCGCCGCGCGGTGAACCTGCTGGAGCAGGCCACGCTGGGGCTGGCGCACGCGCATGAAGAGGGTTGCGTCCACCGCGACCTGAAGCCGCACAACATCATGGTCCAGGCGCTCGACGGGAAGGACTTCGTCAAGGTGCTGGACTTCGGTCTGGTGAAGGCGCTGGAGCAGGACGAGGAGGAGCAGCTGACCTCCACGGGCCAGGTGCTGGGCACCCCGCAGTACATGCCGCCCGAGCAGGCCGGCGGCGAGTCCGTGGACCAGCGCTCCGACCTCTACTCGATGGCGGGCGTGCTCTACTTCTGCCTCACGGGCAGCTCGCCCTATGGCGCCAACACGGTGCGCAAGGCGCTCACGGCGTCGCTGACGCAGCCCGTGCCCCCGGTGAACAGCAAGCGCCAGGGCGCGCCGGTGCCGCCGGAGCTGGACGCCTTCTTCGCCAAGGCGCTCGCGCCGGAGAAGGAGGACCGGTACCAGAACGCGCAGGAGTTCATCGACGCGCTGCTGGACGCGGTGGAGGGCCTGTCCGCCGACGAGCTGGACGCGCACCCCACGGGTGGCGTCCCCGGCGCGGAGCGTGGCACGGGCAGCCGCAGCCGCGCGGGTTCGGGAAGCCGCGCGGGTTCGGGCAGCCGGCTGGGCTCTGGGAGCCGCGCGGGTCGTGCGCCGGCCACGGGCAGGACGGGCTCGCGCGTGGGCATGGCTCCACCCCGGGGAACGACGCCAGCGGGAGCACAGGCGCCGGCACCCCGTGGGACGTCCAACGCGAACAGCCCGGCACCGGTGGCCGCGAGCCGGTCC
>NZ_RAWL01000449.1:0-6807 GCF_003668885.1 Corallococcus sp. AB049A
GAAGAGCAGCACGGCCAGCGACCAGATGGCCGGCGTGGAGCCCGCGCCGGTGGCGGCGGTGAGGGTGGCGGCGGCGGCGGCGGTGCCGGTGGCCGCGAGCGTGTCGTTCTCCGGCAGGGAGGCGCCCAGGTTGGCGGTGCCCAGGTAGAACAGCTCCAGCAGCATGCCGACGGACAGGCCCCCGCCCACGTCGCCCAACAGGGCGCCCATGAACGTGGCGGCCACCAGGGGCCGGGACAGCATGGCCTGGAGGAACGCCTTGCGCTCCACGGCCACCAGTCCCCCCCAGAGACACGCGAGCGCCACCTGGGTCCAGCCGACGTTCACCGGCTCACCCGGCCTTCGACCAGCGCTCGGTCAGGTCCGGCAGGTCCACGGACTTCTCCGCGGGCACGGCGCGCGCCTCCACGCGCACGCCCTGCGCGGACAGCTGCTGCAGGGCCTGCAGCTCTCCTTCCGCCAGGAAGACGGACGGCGACACCTGGCGCCTTCCGGTGCCGAAGTGCACGTTGCCCAGGTTGAGCTGCTCCATGGCCAGCCCGTGCTGGAAGGCGAAGGGCACGGAGGCCACGTCCCTCAACAGCACCAGGGTGCGCACGCCGTCCTTGGACAGGGCGGCGAAGTCCACCTGGGCCAGGGGGAGGATCTGCACCTCGATGGCGCTCTGGACGGCGAGCGCCATGGCGGCACGGATGAGGGGACTGGAGGCCGCCTCATCGTCCGCCACCACCACTCGGGACACCTTGAGGTGCGGAAGCCAGGCTTCGACGACCTGACCATGGATGAGGCGGTTGTCGACGCGGACCAGGGTGATCACGGCAGTCTCGAATCGCCGACCCGTACGGGTCCGTCAAGTTCGCGGCTGCTGCTGAGCCTCGCGAAGCAGGGCGGATGCACAGGTGATGTTGCGCTGGCCGTACGACGCCAGCTGGTTGGCCATGTCCGACAGGGCCATCTGCTCCGAACGGAGCGAGTTGGCCTTCAGCAGCATGGGCAGATTGACGCCGGCCAGGACTTCCAGATTCATCCGCTGACACATCATCAGCGATTCCTTGCAGGGAGTACCTCCGAAGAGGTCGGCCATGATGATGACCCCGTCCCCTTCGTCCACGGTCTTCACGGCCTGCTTCATCTTGGCGCGGAGGTCCTCGACGGGAGCCCCCGGTTCGATGTTGCAGGTGGCCACGGCGGGCAGCTTGCCCACGATCTGTTCAGCGGTAGAGACAAGCTCATCCGCGAGACGCCCGTGCGATGCGATGACGAGGCCGACCATTGATCACCCCTGAGCCACTTCCCGGGAGATTTGCGTCCTACGCCCATCAACGACCGGACGCAACTCCGGCGAAGTTTTCCGCCTGCACCTGGGAACTGCTTCCCCAACGACTTCGCTTCGAAGGTAAGGCGACTGCGCCCACCATGCCTGGAATTTCAGGTCCGGGGAAGGGACACGGTGTCGTCTGCCGGACGGGGAGCCGGGCGCGGTCTCCCCACGCTCTAGTGGATGCGCGGCGAGGCCCCACGGTTGCGTGCCCTGGAGTGCGAGTCCGGTGTCCCCGCTCGGTGGGTAGGAAGCCGACCGTGCCATCACGTGGGAGTGGCTGTATCACCCGGGAATCCGTGGAGGGCCCGCGAGGTCCATCGATACTCGGGGCGTCCTGGTTTCCTGCGACCTGTCGCATCGGGTTGAGGTGTCTCAGTGGACGACCAGGCGAGCGCTCTGCTCCGCCGGCCGGATGCGGGCGGTGGCGCCGGCGCCGAAGGTGAGGAAGTCCTCCTCCATGCCGTCGCTGAAGATGACGCCGCCCTGAGGCATGCGGGACTCGAGCACCAGCTCCTGCCCGGCGGTGATGAAGCCGCCGACGATGTCCGCGCCGGAGTGGCGGCTGACGAAGGGCTCGCGCACGACGAAGGCGAGCTTCGCGTCCTCCCAGCCGAGCGACCAGGGTTTCCCCGGCGTGCCGCCCGTGCACCGGGTGAGCCCCTGCGCGAGCGCGAACACGGACGACAGCCACCCGCTGGAGCCCGCGCCGGTGGACACGAGCACGCCGCTGGAGGACTGCGACTCCTCCTTGCCGCCGTAGCGGACCTGGTAGCGGGCGGACACGTGCGTGCGCGCGCCGATGAACAGGTCGTTGAAGGCGAGCAGCCGCTGCCCGTCCTGCAGCCGCGCCTCCGCCAGCTGCACCTGGCGCACCCTCGCGCGCCCCTCCAGGGTGCGCTGCACGGCGCCCCGGGCGTCCTTCGGGAGGAAGGGCAGGAGCACGCCGTCGAAGCGCTCCGGATCCGGGTTGACGCCCACGAGCGGCTGGCTGCCCACGTACTTGGCCACGTTGGCGACGAGCCCGTCCTGCCCCACCGCCACCACCACCTCCTTGCCGGTGAAGAGGAAGGTGGGCACGAGCGAGCGGTCCACCTGCTGCACCGGCAACCCCACGTCCAGCTGGGAGCGCAGGCCGTCCACGGCGCGGCGGTAGGTGTCGTCCTCCGCCTCGAAGCCGTGGAAGTCCTGGCCGTTGTGCTCCACGTAGAACCTGGCCTGCTTCTTCGTGTTGAAGCGGACCACCAGGTCCGCCAGCCGCGTCTTGCGCGTGACGAGGACGACCTTCTCGAACATGGCGTGACTCCTTCAGCGCTCGAAGTGCTGGACGTCCGCGCGGCCAGGCTTGTTCGGCTTCTGCGCGGGGCCAGAGGTCGCGGGCAGGAGCGAGCGCAAGAGGTCCGGCGACACGTTGAGCTCGCCGATGCGCTGCGCGTTCTCGCCCATCTCGCGGAAGGCGAGCGCGATGTGGAGCGCGGGGTCGCCGCCGTTGGCGGACGTGGCCAGCAGCGTCTTCCAATCCACGTTCTTCACCGGCTCCAGCGTCTTCTCCAGCGTGTACGCGCGCGCGTCCGCGGACTGGCGCTCGTTCTGGGCCCAGCGCTCCATGAGGGCGGCGCGCTGCTCCTCCACCGCGATGTCCGCGGCCATCTTCGCCTCGCGAATCTGGCGCTGGCGCTCCTCCACCACCAACTCCGTGGCCAGCTCGCTCTCCTTGATGCGCCGCTCCTGCTCCACGGCCGCGTTGCGGCGGGCGTAGATGGCCTCATCCGCCTCCCGCTGGAGTCCTTCACGCGCGGCGGCCTCCAGCGCGCGCGCCATCTCCGGCGTGGGCTGGATGGAGAGCACGGAGAAGGCCATCACGTGCACGCCCAGCGCCTTCACGGATTCCGCCTCCGCCAGCGCCGCCAGCACGCGGGACTCCAGCAGGTCGGAGCGCACCAGCACCTCGCGCAGGCTCAAGGACTGCACCACCGCGCGGGCGCGCACCTGCGCGGCCTGCACCAGCCGGTCCGCCAGCTTCTCCGGATCATCGGAGCGGTGCCGCCCCGACGGCGTGATGGAGTAGTCCAACAGCCCCGCCAGCCGGCGCGGATCCTCCACCCGGTAGGTCAGCTGCCCCTGGATGGTCACCGGCTGGAAGTCGCGGGTGACCTCGTTGAAGGCGAACGGGACGTCCGCGCTGGACAGGGGCACCGCCACCAGCGTCGTCGCGGGCTTCCAGTAGAGGAAGGACAGGCCCGCGCCCTCCCGGACCACCTCGCCGTCCCGGTACTGCATCACGTACGTGGTCGGCGTTGACTTCATGTACCCGATGAACATCCGCGCATCCCCCTCACCTGCTGCGTTTGTGTAAGTTGGACACCATCTTAGTGTCTTAATTACACGTTCGCAACAGGGAGTGCGGGAAAGCGGTGGACGGGGTGGGCCCGGGCGGCCTTGAATCGGGGGCATGACGCGCAAGCTCGGGGAGCAGTTGGTCCTGGATGGAGTGCTGACGCCGGAGCTGTTGTCCCGGGCGCTCGCGCGGCAGCAGGAGACGGGGCTGAAGCTGGGCGAGTGCCTGGTGCGGCTGGGCGTGGACGAGACGCCGGTGTTGCGGCTGTTGGCGCAGGAGCTGAAGACGCGCTTCGTGTCCACGGAGAAGCTGGCGCAGGCGAAGGTGGAGCCGGCGCTGCTGGAGCGGGTGCCGGTGCGGCTGGCGGAGGGCTTCGACTTCATGCCGCTGCGGCTGGCGCAGGACGTGCTGTACGTGGCCATCTCCGAGCCGCAGCGGCAGCGGGCGCTGGAGGAGATCGCGAAGACGGTGGGCGTGGCGCAGGTGCTGCCGTTCGTGGCGGTGCGCAGGTCCATCCGCGCGGCCATCCGCAAGCACTACTACGCGGACGCGCACGCCTTCGAGCACCCGCCGGAGGACCTGGTGTGTCCGCACTGTGGCGCGTCGTGCAAGCCGGGGGACTTCCAGTGCGCGCGCTGTGAGCTCTTGCTGGTGCGCAGCGTGGAGGACCTGCCGCCCCGGGACAACGTGTCGCTGGTGCGCGCGCTGCTCACGCAGCCGGAGCAGACGGGGGCGCGCGGCGTGCCCAAGCCGCCGCAGCAGGAGGCGACGCGGGTGGTGACGTTCCAGGCGCAGGCCCAGGCGAAGACGAAGGGGCCGCCGGTGCGTCCGGTCATCGTCGCGGGGCTGGACCTGGTGAACCGGCCGTTGAGCCCGTTCGAGGCGTACGTGCTGTCGTTCGTGGACGGGCGCACGGCGCTGTCGGACATGGCGATGATCACCCAGGTGACGGAGCTGGAGCTGCGCGCGGTGTTCGAGTCGCTGTCGGAGCGCGGCGTGACGAAGCTGGTGGGCACGCTGGCGTCGGCGGAGGCGTCGTTCTCCGGGGACGGCACGCCCGTGTTCGACCGGAGTGAGCCGAAGCCGCCGCCGTCCGCGAAGGCAGGGGCGGCCCGTGCTCCGGCGGCCAGGCCTTCGGTGTCGCTGGCTTCGACGCTGACGGCGAAGCCTCCTCCGGTGGCGCCGGCTCCTCCAGTGCCCAAGGTGGAGGATTCGCAGGAGCAGGTGCTTCAGCGCGTGGTGCGGCTGGAGCAGGCGGGGAAGATGGCGGAGGCCCTGGACCTGCTGGAGCGCAGCATCGGGCTCTTGCCGAAGCCCGCGCCGCTCTACAACCGCATGGGGATGATCCTCCTGAACCACCAGCGCGACTACGAACGCGCCAGTGAGTTCTTCCAGAAGGCTTCGGACCTGGAGCCGGAGAGCAGCGTCTACACGATGAACCTGTACTCCGTGCTGGCCCTCCGGGCCGAAGCCACGAACGCGGGACAGAAGAAGCCCCGGCGCTGAAAGAGGAGTCCATGCCCTCCCCTGCTGAAGCGTACCTGCTGGACTTCCATGCGCGCCTCGCGGGCGTGACGTCGCGGTGGTTCGGTTCGTCTCCGGTGCAGCGGAATGGAGAGACGGCGGCCTCCAGCTACGCATTGCTGGAGGCGGTGGTTCCAGCCGACGGTCCGCTGACGGTACTCGACGTGGCGTGTGGGGATGGGCACCTGCTGGAGCTGCTGGCCCGGAGGAAGCAGCCCGGGCTGTCACTGCTGGGGCTCGACATGAGCGAGCATGAACTGGCGGCGGCGCGTGCCCGGCTGGACGGGTCAGCGACGTTGGTTCATGGGCGGGCGCAGTCGCTTCCGTTCGGGGATGCCAGCGTGGATGTCGTGCTGAGCCACCTGGCGCTGATGCTGATGGACGACGTGGAGACCGTGCTCGCGGAGTTCCGGCGCGTGCTGAAGCCGGGTGGACGGGTGTCCGTGGTCGTGGGCGGTGGAGACCTGGCGCCGGACAACGCGCTGAGGGTGTTCGCCGGACTCATGAAGTCCCGCCAGGGCACGGAGCCTCCCCTGATGCTGGGAGACATACGGGTCCGCTCCGAGGACGGATTGCGCACGCTCTTCGCAGAGGGCTTCGTGGACGTCACGGTGCAGTCCCTCTCCGTGCAGGGTGATGGGTCTCCTCAGGAGGTCTGGGAGTCGCTGTTCACGACGTATGACGCGGACCGCTTGTCTCCGGAGGCCCGGGCGTCGCTCCAGGAATCATTCCTTCAGGCCGTGCAACCGCTGCGGCGTGCGGATGGGAGCGTTCCGCTGAGCTGGGGCATGCGGCAGCTGACGGCGACCCGGGCATGAGCATTCCCAGGAAGGGCACCCGCCGGGTTCGCTTCGGTGAGACTGATTACGACTGGCGCATCCGGAAAACGCCCACGTACTCCCAAGGCGTCGCTGATTCGCCCATGCTCCTGGCAGTCCAGGCCAGCGAGGAGGTCCCGCGGCGCGTGCTCGTCGTCGACCTTGGCGTCAGCCGGCCGGATAACTGGATGGCTCCGCATCAGACCGGCGTCACTCCGGGCATGGTTCGCGACATCATCCGGCGGGCACTCGCAGCGGGATGGAGTCCCCTGGGCGCGGGTCCTCCCTTCCGCTTCGACTACCGCGTGGTGAGGGAGACCATCGGGACAATCTTCCCAGAGCCCAAGCCCAAGAAGACCGAGCCCCAGCGCGTCAGGAAGACCCGGGTGATGCGCAAGCTGAACAAGCCTGTCAGCCGCGACTCCAGGCGTCCTGCATCACGTTGAATTGAAGCCCTGATCAGTTCCCGGGCGTCCACGGGACGACGTGCAGGGTGTTGCCGTCCTCCTGGGGCTTCGTCTCGTGGAGCGTCATCGCGTCGCGCGTGTGATGCACGATGAGCGAGTGGACGGGCAGCCCCGGCATGGCTTCCGTCAGCCACGCGTAGCCCTCCTCGGGGGTCTTCGCCTCCAGGACGCAGACCGCGGCGTGTCCCGTGAACGCGGCGTTGCAGAGCATCTGCATGTCCTCCAGCGTTCGCACCTCGTCCGCGAAGACGAGGTCCGGGTCCTGCCTCAGGAACGAACGCAGCGCCTGCGCCAGCATCAGCTCCCCGCCCACCTTCACGACGCCAATGGCCCCTCCCGGCC
>NZ_RAWL01000044.1:0-32158 GCF_003668885.1 Corallococcus sp. AB049A
ACCCCACGGTGGAGACCCCGACGACCGGGACCCCGGCGCCGAGCACGCCGCAGCTGCCCACCTCCCCGCTGCCCACCGTGGGCGGCCAGACGCCGGGCACCTCCACGCCGGTGTCCAACAACCCCAACGGCCTGCCCGACTCCTCCGAGTCCATGGCCGGGGGCTGCAGCGCGTCCGGTGCGTCCGGCACCCTGCCCTTCGCCGGTGCCCTGCTGATGCTGGGTGCTGTCGCGCTGCGCCGCCGCCGGGCCCCCGCCCGCGCGCTGGCCCCGCGCGCGAAGCGCTGACTTCCGCCCGTCACCGAAGCAAGTTCCCAGGCCCGGTGCGTCTCGTGACGCACCGGGCCTTCTTGTTTCCTGGGACTTTCTTCGACTACACAAAAATGTCGGAGAATTTAAGCAATTCTTGAATTAATTGACCTTCTTGGCTCAGTCGGGTTTCGCTCCGGGCCTCCCCGCAGCACGAAAGGCAGGACCCGATGAAGCGCACCTCCGGTCTGTTCTCCACCGCGACGGCGCTGTTCGCCGGCGCCACGCTGAGCGTCATTCCCTCGATGGCGATGGCGGCCCCGTCCGCGGCGGAAGCGGCGCTGGCGCACGACGTGTCGCCCGAGCTGCTCTCCGCGATGCAGCGGGACCTGGGCCTGACGGCGGACGGCGCGAAGCAGCGGCTGGCGTCGGAGGCGGCGGCGGTGCGCGTGGAGGGGAATCTGCGCGCGGCGCTGGGCTCCCGCTTTGGCGGCGCGTGGATGAGCGCGGATGGCAGCCAGCTGGTGGTGGGCGTCACGACGGACGCGGACGCGGACGCGGTCCGGCGCGCGGGGGCGGTGCCCCAGAAGGTGAAGTACACGCAGGCGGAGCTGGACGCGGTGAAGGCCCAGCTGGACCAGGGCAGCCGGCTGGCGGGCCGCGCGGTGCATGCCTGGTACGTGGACGTGATGACCAACAGCGTGGTGGTGCTGGCGCAGGACTCCGCGCTGACGGGCGGCACGGACTTCGTCGCGAAGGCGGGCGTGAAGCACCCGGCGGTACGCACGGTGCCGTCGCGCGAGGAGTTCCAGCCGGTGTACGACCTGCGCGGCGGTGACGCGTACTACCCGGGCGGCTCGCGCTGCTCCATCGGGCTCCCGGTGTCGGGTGGCTTCGTGACGGCGGGCCACTGCGGCGGCGCGGGCACGACCACCAGCGGCGTCAACGGCGTGGCGCAGGGCACAGTGGTGGCGGCCAGCTGGCCCGGCAACGACTTCGCCTGGGTGCGCACCAACAGCTCGTGGGTGTCGCAGCCGTGGGTGAACAACTACGCGGGCGGCAACGTGCTGGTGCAGGGCTCGCAGGAGGCGGGCGTCAACGCGTCCGTCTGTCGCTCGGGCTCCACCACCGGCTGGCGCTGCGGCGTCATCACCGGGAAGAACGTCACGGTGAACTACTCGGCGGGCGCGGTGTACGGCCTCACGGCCTCCAGCGCGTGCGCGGAGGGCGGTGACTCCGGTGGCTCGTGGCTGTCCGGCAACCAGGCGCAGGGCGTGACGTCCGGCGCGGGCGGCAACTGCACCTCCGGCGGCAACACCGTGTTCCAGCCGCTCCTCCCCATCCTGAACGCCTACGGCCTGCAGCTGACCACGACGGGCAGCGGCGGCACGGGCGGCCCCATCATCGGGCTGGCGAACAAGTGCATCGACGTGCCGAACTCCAACACGGCCGACGGCACGCGCCTGCAGCTGTGGGACTGCAACGGCACCAACGCGCAGAAGTGGACCTTCATGTCGGACGGCACGGTGCGCGCGTTCGGCAAGTGCATGGACGTGGCCTGGGGCTCCAGCGCCAACGGCACGGCCATCCAGCTGGTGAGCTGCAACGGCAACCCGGCGCAGCAGTTCATCCTCTCCGGCGCGGGTGACCTGGTGAACCCCCAGGCCAACAAGTGCGTGGACGTGACGGGCGGCAACTCCGCCAGCGGCACCCCGCTGCAGCTGTGGGAGTGCAACGGCACCGCCGCGCAGAAGTGGCGCCGGTAGTCAGCGCCTGGAACGAAGAAGCGCGGGCCCCCAGCACACCGGGGACCCGCGCTTTGTCGTTTCAGCAGTCGCGATGCTTCAGTGCGCGCCTTCCACCTTCACCTTGGGGTCCGCCTTCTGGAGCATGGCCACCAGCACGAGGGCGCAGACGAACAGCGCCGCGAGGATGAGGAAGTTCGCGTTGAAGGCCCGCACCAGCGCCTGCGCGCTGATGCGCTGACTCAAGAGGCCGTAGGCGGCGCCCGTGGGGTTGAGCACGCCCCTGGCCGCCATGGCACCCGTCATCGAGGCCACCTGCTCCTGGGCCACCTGCCCGTAGACGTCCACGTGCGAGGTGATGGCCGTGACGTTCGCCTGGGTGGAGCGGCTGAGCGCGCTGCTCATCCACGCCGTGCCAATGGAGCCGCCCAGTTCGCGGGTGAGGTTGAAGAGGCCCGCCGCGTTGCCTCGCTGCTCCGGGCGCAGGTTGCTGAGCGCCATCACCGACAGCGGCACGAAGATGAAGCCCAGCGAACAGGCGCGGATGAACACCGGCGTGATGAGGGTGATTTCATCCACGCGCGTGCTCAGGTGGCCGTTGGTCCACAGGGACAGGCTCACGCCCAGCACGCCGAAGGCGATGAGGAAGCGCCCATCCACCTTGCCGCCGAACTTGCCGATGAGCGGCATCAGCAGCACCTGGATGGCGCTGCCCTTGAGGAAGATGAGCCCGATGTCCAGCGCCTCGTAGCGCATCACCGAGCCGCAGAAGAGGCTGAAGAGGAACGAGCCGGAGAACAGCGCCGTGCCCACGAGGAAGTTCACCCCCGTGGCCGCGGAGTAGCTGCGGTTGCCGAACACCCTCAGGTCCACCACGGGACTGGGCGTCTCCAGCTCGTGCACCACGAAGGTGATGAGCGCGATGCCCGCGACGACCGCCAGCAGCGTGATGAGCCGGCTGTCGAACCAGTCCTCGCGGTTGCCCTCCTCCAGCACGTACTGGAGGCAGGCCATGCCCACGGCCAGCAGCGCGATGCCGTTCCTGTCCACCTTCTCCGTGGACGCCTCGAAGTGGGGCTGTTCGATGGAGCGCCACGCCATGTACGCGGCGAAGAGGCCCACCGGCACGTTGATGAGGAAGATCCAGTGCCAGCTGGCCGCTTCAATGAGCAGGCCGCCCACGGTGGGCCCCAGCAGCGGGCCCGTCACGGCGCCCAGGCCGAAGAGGGCGCCCGCCATGCCGTGCTCCTCGCGCGGGTAGCGGGCGAAGAGGATGGCCTGGGACGTGGGGATGATGGCGCCGCCGCCCATGCCCTGGAGGATGCGGAAGGCCACCAGCGAGGGCAGGTTCCACGACAGGCCGCACAGCACGCTGGCCACCGTGAACAGGAGGATGGAGAAGGTGAAGTACTTCCGGTAGCCAAAGCGGCGCTGGAGCCAGCCCGTCATCGGGATGACCACCACGTTGGCCATCATGTAACCGGTGGACACCCAGGCGATCTGATCCAACGGCGTGCCGAAGCTCGCGCGGATGTCGCTCAGGGCCACGTTGACGATGGAGATGTCCAGCACGGACATCAGCGCCGCGGCCATGGCCGCGATGGTGATGCCCGCCTTGGAACCCTGGATGACGTCTCTGCGTGCGTCCACGGTGGGTTACTCCGCCTTCCGCGTATCCGCCGCCGCCGACTGCTGGGGCTCCGGCTTCGCGCCCGTGTCCACGGTGACGTAGACGCTCATGCCCGGCTTGATGGGCAGGTCCTTGCGGTCGCCGTCGAAGCGGATGAGCACGGGGATGCGCTGCACGACCTTCACGAAGTTGCCGGACGCGTTGTCCGGCGGCAGCAGGGCGAAGCGCGCGCCGCTGGCGCCCGCGAGGCTGTCCACGTGGCCCTTGAACGCGTGGCTGCCGAAGGCGTCCACCTCCACCTCCACCGGCTGGCCCGGGCGCATCTCACCGACCTGGTCCTCCTTGAAGTTGGCGACGACCCAGATGTCGTTCTGCGGAACGATGGCCATCAGCGGGCGCTCCGGGCCCACCATCTGCCCCACCTCCACCGTGCGGCGGCTGACCACGCCGTCCACCGGGGCGCGCACCTGCGCGTAGGACACGGCCAGCTCCGCGAGCGTCAGCGCGCCGTGCGCCTGCTTCAGGCGGGCCTCGGCGAGCTTCAGCGCGGCCTGCGCGGCCTGCACCTGCACGGGCGCCGTCTGCGCGGCGGTCAGCTTGCCCTGCGCGGCCTCCAGGCCACCGGAGGAGCTCTGGATGCCGGCCTCGGTGGAGGCCAGGCGGGCGCGGGACTGATCCAACGCGGCCCTGGCCTGATCATACGAAGCCTGGCGGGCGTCCAGGTCCGCCTGGGCGACGGCGCCCTGCTCGCGCAGCTGCTTGATGCGGCCCAGGTCCGTCTCCGCCAGCTTGAAGCGCGCCTCGGACGCGGTCACGTCCGCGCGGGCCTGGTCCAGCGCGGCCTTGGAGGAGCTGATGCCGCTGGAGGCCTGGGTGATGCCGGCGCGGGCCTGGCGCAGGTTGGCGCCCGCGTTGGCCTCCGTGAGGGTGAGCTGGGCCTGGGCGTTGGACAGCTGGGCCTCCGCGCTCATCACGTCCGCGCGAGCGACCTCCAGGCGCGCGTCCAGGTCCGCGTGGTCCAGCTCCACCACCACGTCACCGGCCTTCACGACCTGGTTGTCCCTCACCAGCACGCGGGCCACCTGCCCGGCCACGCGCGGCGACACGTTGGCGATGCGGCCTTCGACCTGGGCGTCGTCGGTGGACTCGTGGCCGTGGGTGAGCAGGTAGCGCGCGCCTCCGCCCAGCACCGCCACGCCCACGAGGATGGGCAGCACCTGCTTCGCGCGGGAGCGCTTCGCGGGCTTCGCGGCGGGGGCTTCGGGGGAGGGAGCGGCTTCCAGATTCGAGGCGGTACGGGTCGTCATGGTTGTTGCTCGGGACAGCGTTGAAGATGGGGTGTGGGGCGGATTCAGGGGTCCCGCAGGGCGGGGATGCCGGAGGACACCTTGGCGAGCAGGTCGCGAAGGGTGTCCCGCTCTTCCAGGCTCAAGGGAGCCATGAGCGCGGCGATGCGGCGGTAGTGGTCGGGCATCATGCCCAGGATGAACTCGCGGCCCTTGGACGTGAGGTGCACGGAGTACATGCGCCGGTCCTCGGGGTGGTCCGTGCGGGAGATGAAGCCGTCCTTCTCCAGCGTGTCCAGGAGGCCGGTGATGGTCGCGCGGCTGCAGCTCGCCAGCTCCGCGAGGTCCGCGGGACGCAGCGTCTCCCCCGCGTCCTCCGCCGCGAACAGCTGCACGAGCACCACGAACCGGCCGTGGGACACACCATGCCGCGCGAAGTGCGCTTCATAGGCACCGGTCAGCTCATTGGAGAGACGGAGCATCGTCAGGCAGGTCTCGATGGCGCTCGGGTCGAGCGCGGGAAACCGTTTGGCCAACTGCTTCAGCCGCTCGTACCGGGGCACGAGCTTCATCGGCGTGGCGTTCTTGGGACGGGGAGTGGCCAAGGCGAGACGTCTAGTAAGGCCCCTAACGATTTAGCGCAAGATGATTTCGTCACCTGACTAAATCCTTGATTTCACGACCGGTGGATGGACCGTCCAGCTACTCGGCCGCCTTCCCGCCGGCGGCGGTGGGGCGCGTCTGGAGGAGGAGAACAGGACGCAATCCGGGATGATTTTCCTGCACGGAGCGTACGGCGCGCAGGTCGAAGGACTGCACGTCCGCTCTCGTGGCGAGCCCCGCGTCATTGATATCCCGGGCGACTGCGGCGAGGTGCGCGGGAGCGACGTCTGTCTTCACGGACGTCTGTTTGAGTTCAACGTTGAAGCGGACACGGCGGGCGTTCCGGGCGCGGAGCGGATCGCGGGCGGCATGGGCGGCGTCCGTCTGGGCTGCGGCGAAGGCGAACACCTGGCCCAGGGTGGGCACGGTGTACGGGTCCGGGAGTCCCGTGCGGGCGGCGAACGCGACGGCTTCAGGAGAGAGGGCGCGGTCGTTCGTCTGCTCCGGACGGTCCGCGAGGAGCCGGTCGCAGACGAAGGTGGCTTGGAGCCTGGCGACGGTGAGCGTCGCGATGGGGATGGGCGCGGAGAGCGGGCTCCCATCCGCGTGGCGGCACTTCGTGGGGGACAGGTCCGGGTCGTGGGAGAGCACGGGGACGCCGTCGGCGGTGAGGACGGTGTCCAGCTCCAGCGTGGTCATGTGGTGGTCCAGCGCGGCCTCGAACGCGGGCAGCGTGTTCTCCGGCCGCAGGTTCCGCGCGCCCCGGTGGCCCTGCGCATCGAAGCGCTTCGGGTCGATGAGCCCGTCCGCGTCCAGCAGGTCTCCTGGAGTGCCGTCGCCATTGGCGTCGAAGTCACGCACCGCCCGGGCGAGGAGATCCGGCCGGTCACTGATGATGCCGTTCACGCCGCGCCGGAGCAGGGCCTGCATCGTGGGCAGGTCGTTCACGGTCCAGACGATGACCGGGTGGCCCGCGGCTTGGAGGCGCTCCAGGTCGATACCGCCTCCGGGCTGGAGCAACGCCGCGCTGGGCGAGCACACCGGGGCATGCGTCCGTGCGTGCGCACGCAAGGTGTCCATGAGGCGCACCGTGGGGTCGTCCGTGGGTGGGGCTGGGGGACGGCCCGCGCATGCACAGAGGAACACCGCGAGGACGTGGCAGGTGAACGATGCGGTGCGCATGGGCTGTCTCGCGTTAAGACGCTGAAGCGATGGACGTGAAGGATGCCACCGTGCAGGCAGCGCTGCGTCAGGCATGCGACGACGCGGGACTGCCCCAGTCCCTGCGGGGCTGCGTGTATCCGCTGCTGAGGGATCCAGAGGGCGAGTGGCCTCCCTGCTGTGGCGGAGGCTGCATGCCGTGCACGTCCACGCTGGCGGACGTGGCGCTGCGCACGCTGGAGCTGCTGGGCACGCCTCGACGCTCGCCGCTGCCTCCGGGGTAGTCAGCGGGACGTGTGGTCCACCAGGACTTCCGTGCGCGGGAGCGACCAGTGCATCTGCACCATCCGCCACTCGGTGCCCCGGCGTTCGAAGGCGCAGGTCATGCGGATGCCCTCGAAGGTGGCGGGTCTGCCGCCCGAGACCAGGGTGAGGTCCATCGCGGGCACCGTGAGGCAGGCCATGGTGGAGGGCGGCGCGCCGCCGTGCCACAGCGGCTCCGAGCGCGGCGTCACGCGGAGGTCGCGCAGGCTGTCGAACTGGAGGCGGAAGGAGCGCTCCACCTGCGCCCAGCCGATGAAGTGGAGATTGGAGTGCGTGCCCACGACCACGATGTCGTCGTCGTGCCAGAAGAGCGCGGACAGCGCCTCCAGGCTCCCGCGTTCATAGGCGTCCACGAACGCGGTGAAGCGCTGTGAGAGTTCCGTCTTCCAGTCAGCCCGCATCGCGCTCCCCTTCCATCGCCGGGCTCAGCTGCTCCCGGATGATCCGCGCCACCTCCGCCACGTGGGGCTCCTCCATGACGGTGAAGTGGTTGCCCGCCACGTCGTGGAACTGGAACGACGCGGCCGTCAGCGCTTCCCACCAGGCCTCCGCGTGCGAGTCCAACACCGCGTCCCGCTCCGTGCTCCGCAGGTACACGAGCGGCACCGCGTGCCGTCCCGGCACGTAGGCGGCGATGGCCTCATTGGTGGCGAGCACCACGTCTCGCAGCCGCGAGTCATGCTCCATCGCCGTCCGCAATCCCTCCGCCGCGCGAGGGGAGATCTCCTGGAACGCGCCGATGAGCTGGAGCACGTCGCCCACGCTCCGGATGCCCAGCCTGCGTGAGTCGTCCACCGTCACCGTGTCGATCTGGATCACACCCGCCACTGCATGGCCCCGCTCCAGCAGCTCGGCCGCCATCTGGTAGGCGATGACGCCGCCCGAGGAATGGCCGCCCAGCCAGAAGGGGCCGTGGGGTTGGAAGGCCAGCAGCTCGTCCACGTACGCGCGCGCCATCGCCGGGACGTCGCGGTAGAGGACCTCGCCGGGCTCCAGGCCCGATGCCCGGAACGCGTGGACCGGGGTGTCCGCGCCCAGCTGCTTCGCCAGTGGCAGGTACGTGTAGACGGTGCCTCCAATGGGCTGCACCAGGAAGAGTGGCGTTCGTCCGCGCCGTCCCTCCTGGAGCACCATCCGGAGCGGAGCCGCCTTGAGGAGCGGCCTTCCCATCCGCTCCAACTCGTCCTGGACCGCTTTCACCCACTCGCCCAGCGTTGGGTGCTCGAGCACCGCGTGCAGGGACAGGGTGACCGACAGCCGCGTCTTGAGCTCGCGGTTGAGCTGCACGACCAGGAGCGACGTGCCTCCCAGTTCGAAGAAGTGGCTGTCCGGCGTCAGCGTGTCCACGCCGAGCAGCTCCTTCCAGAGGGCCTCCATGGAGGCCCGCACCTCTTCACGGCTGAGGGACCGGGGCGCCTCCGTGACCTCGGGCTTAGGGACCCGAGGCGTATTCTCCGCCAGCGAGTACCGCTTGCGCTCGAAGGGGTACGTCGGCAGCACGACGCGCCGGCGCGGGCTGCTTCCTCGCACGGAGCCCCAGTCCACGGGCAGGCCCGAGGACCAGAGCTGTCCCACGGCGTGGAGCAGGGCCTGCTCATCACGCCCCAACGTGTGCAGCACGATCCGCTCCCGGCCTACCCGGGGGTTCAGCAGCGTCAACGTGGAGAGCGTCCGTCCCGGCCCCACCTCCACGAAGATCCGCTCGCGGTCCTCCAGCATCAGCTCCAACCCCGAGGAGAACCGCACCGTGTGCCGCAGGTGGCGGGCCCAGTACGTGGGGTCGCGCGCGTCGTCGGCGTTCAGCCAGGTGCCCGTGACGTTGGAGACCAGGGGCACCACCGGAGGCTTCGTGCGCATCGGCCTGGCCAGGTCCGTGAGCGACTGCATCGCGGGCTCCACGAGCGCGGAGTGGAAGCCGCTCGCGTTCGGCAACCGCTTCGCCTTCACGCCTCGCGCTTGCAGCCGCGCCGCGAAGTCCTCCAGGGCCTCCAGCGTGCCGGACACCACGCACTGGCCCGGCCCGTTGACGGCCGCCAGGGACAGCCCCGGGGGCAACTCCTGCGTCAGCACGCCCTCCGACAGGGGCACGGCCAGCATGCCGGACGGAGGCAGTGCATCGCAGAGCCGGCCGCGCAGCGCGACCAGCGCCACGGCCTGCTCCAGCGACAGGACACCGGCGAGGCACGCGGCGGCGTATTCGCCCAGGCTGTGCCCCAGGAGGCTCGTCGGGTGAACGCCCCATGTGCCCAGGAGCCGTGCCAGCGCGTACTCCGTCGTGAAGATGGCGGCCATGCCCAGCGAGGGCACCCGCAGCGCCTCCTCCGCCTGGGGCCCTGGATGTTCGGTGAGCAGCGTGGCGCGAAGCTCCCGCTCCAACTCCGGGCCGAAGAGCGCGGCGCAGGCGTCGAAGGCTTCACGGTACGCCGGAGCGCGCCGGTACCACGCCGCGCCCATGCCTGCCTCCTGCGTGCCCGTCCCGGGGAACAGGAAGCACACTTCAGGATGCGGGGACGAAGCGGGCTGCGAGGCGCCGTCCCGCCGGAGCTTCGCGATGGCTTCCGTGGAGGTCTCGCAGACGATGGCGCGCCGGTATCCGAACGCCGTCCGCCCTTCCTGCAACGTGTACGCGACGTCTGACAGGGGCTGGCCGGGATGTTTCTCCAGATGATCCGCGAGCCGCCGTGAGGCCGTGAGCAGTGCTCCCCCGCTCCTCGCCGACAGCACCAGCACCTCCGCCGACGGAGCCACCGGGACCGCCGGCTCGCGACGCGCCTCCTCCAGGACGACGTGCGCGTTCGTCCCGCCAATGCCAAACGCGCTGACTCCCGCGAGGCGCGGGAAGCCTTCGGGCACGGACCAGGGCCGTCCCTCCCGGCGCACCACGAAGGGTGACTGCTCCAGGCCCGTTTCCGGATGGGGCTGCTCGAAGTGCACGGTGCCCGGGAGGAAGCGGTGCTCCAGCGCCAGCGTCGTCTTGATCAACCCCGCCACGCCCGCCGCCGAGTCCAGGTGCCCCACGTTGCTCTTGAGCGCGCCCAGGACCACCTCCGGCTCCGAGGCCTCACGCGCTCCGAACGCGAGCCGCAGCGCCTGGACCTCCAGCGGGTCGCCCAGCGGCGTCGCCGTGCCGTGCGCCTCCACGTAGGTGATGTCTCGGGGAGCCACGCCCGCGTCGGCGTGGGCTCGCGTGATGACGTCTCGCTGGCCCTCCACGCCCGGTGAGGTGAAGCCGGGCTTCGCGTTGCCATCGTTGTTGATGGCCGAGCCCCGGATGACGGCGTGAATGGAGTCCCCGTCCCGCAGCGCGTCCTCCAGGCGCTTGAGCACCACGATGCCCACGCCGCTGGAGGGCACCGTCCCCTGCCCCTTCGCGTCGAACGGCCGGCAGTGTCCGTCCGGGGACGTGATGCCTCCTGGCTCATGCAGGTAGCCGGAGGGGCCGGACGCGAAGAGGGACACGCCTCCCGCCAGCGCCAGCTCGGCTTCACCCGCTCGCAGGCTCTGACACGCCAGGTGCACGGCCACCAGGGACGTGGAGCAGGCGGTCTGCACCGTGAGCGCGGGCCCGCGCAGGCCCAGCTGATACGCCGTCGCCGTGGCGAGGAACTGCCACGGATTGCCCAGGATGGACCGGTACGCATCCGAGGCCACCGACAGCGAGCGGAAGCGCGGCAGCACCTGCTCCAACCAGTAGCGCGGCACGCCCGAGCCCGCGAACAGCCCTGCCTTGCCGGGCAGCCGCTTGGGGTCGTAGCCCGCCGCTTCAAGCGCCTCCCACGCGCACTCCAGGAACACGCGGAGCTGCGGATCCATCAACCGCGCGTCCAGGGGGCTGTAGCCGAAGAAGGCGGCGTCGAAGGACTCCACGTCCTCCAGCAGCCCCGAGGCCCGCACATAGGAAGGGTCCTCCAGGAGCGCCGGGTCCTCGCCCGCGGCGAGCAGCGTCTCCCGGCTGAACCGGGACAGGCCCTCACGGCCCTCCACCAGCAGCGTCCACAGCGCTTCGACGCCGGGCGCTCCCGGGAACCGTCCCGCCGTGCCGATGATGGCGATGGGCTCCGAGGCGCGCGCGAGGCTTCGCACCGGCGCGGGCGTCACTGGCTCCGGACGCGCGCCGGAGTCCAGGTGCCGCGCGAGGGATTCAATCGTCGGGAACTGGAACAGCGTGGCCATGTTCACGCGGATGCCCAGCTCCGAAGCCAGCGCGGCCTGGACCCGCGTGAGCAGCAGCGAGTTCCCACCCGCGTCGAAGAAGCCCTCCTGCCTGCCGACGCGCTCCACGCCGAGAATCCGGCACCAGATGCTCTCCAGTGCCATCTCGCGATCCGTGGAAGCATCCGAGGGGGTCTTGGCGCTGGAGTAAGGCAGCGGCAGCGCGTCGCGGTCGAGCTTCCCCGTGGGCCCCAGCGGGAACGCCTCCAGCAACACCCACTCCCGGGGGACCATGTGCGGTGGAAGCGATTCCCCCAGCGCGTCCTTGAACGCGGGCGACAGCAGCCGTGACGCCGCCGAGGCATCCCGGGCGATGACATAGCCCACCAGGTGCCGCTCTCCCGCGAGGAGCCGGGGCTCGACCACGGCGTCCCGGACGTCGGGGTGCTTGCGCAGCACGGCCTCGATTTCGCCCGGCTCGATGCGGAAGCCGCGCAGCTTGAGCTGACGATCCGAGCGCCCGTGGAACTCGATGCCGCCGTCCGGCCGGTGGCTGGCGACGTCTCCGCTCTTGTAGAGGCGCGCTCCCGGCTCCGCGCTGAAGGGGTGCGGGATGAAGCGCTCCGCGTCGAGCTCCGGACGGCCCAGGTAGCCGTGCGCCAGGCCCGTTCCCCCGATGTAGAGCGCACCGCGCACGCCCACGGGGACGGGCGTCAGGGTTTCATCCAGCAGGTAGACCTCGTAGCCCGGCAGCGGTGTCCCGATGGAGTACGGCCCCTGGCCCGCCACGCACTCCCCGGCCGTCGTGAAGACCGTGGCCTCGGTGGGCCCGTAGACCTGGATGAACCGGCGGCCCGGAGCCCACTTGTCCACAAGTTGCGCGGGCAGCTCCTCGCCGCCAATCGCGAGCGTCTTCAGGTCCGGAAGCGCCCGCCACGCCATGGAGCCCAGCGCCGACGGCGTGAACATCGCGGTGTGGATGCGCTGGCGCTCCAGGAAGTCCGCCAGCTCTTCGCCCGCGGCCACCGCCTCCGGCGCCATCAGGTACAGCGTGGCGCCAGAGAAGAGCGTGGGGAAGATCTCCGCGACGGAGAAGTCGAAGCCATACCGCGCGCACTGCGCCACGCGCTGGCCCGGCGCGAAGCCGAACTCCGACGCCACCGTCTGGACCAGGTGCACCGCGCTCCGGTGCCCGATGCGCACGCCCTTGGGCTGCCCCGTCGAACCGGACGTGTAGATGACGTACGCGAGCGCATCCCCGGTGACGCGGACCCGAGGGTTGTCCTCCCGCTCACCGCGCACCTCCTCCACCGCGACCACCGGAGCTCCCGCTCCGTCCATGAGCGCGAGTGTCGCCTCCTGCGCGAGGATGCACTTGAGCCCCGCGTCCCGCGCCGTGAACTCCAGCCGCGCCCGGGGATAGCCGGGGTCCAGCGGCACGTAGGCCGCACCCGTCTTCAGCGTCGCCAGCAGGGCGATGATCAGATCGAAGGAACGCTGGAGACACACGCCCACCCGGTCCCCAGGACCGATGCCCTGGGACATGAGGTGGTGGGCCAGCCGGTTCGCGTCCGTGTTCAGCGCCCGGTAGCTCAGGGCCCGGCCCTGGAAGACGAGGGCCGGCGCATCCGGCGTGCGCTCCACCTGGGCCTCGAACGGCGGGTGCAGACCGTCCGCGAGCGGCACGTCCGCCACGGGCCCGTGGGCCCATGCGAGCACGCGCGTCCGCTCCTCCTCCGAGAGCAGCGGCAACGCCGAGACCTCCTGCTCCGGGTCACGCGCGGCCTCGCGCAGCAGCGTCACGAAGTGCCGCGCCATCTGATGGATCATCCAGGGCTCGAAGACGTCCAGCGCGTACTCCCACCGCACGGACATTCCGTCGGGCCGCTCATCCAGTTCGATGGAGAGGTCCAGCTTTGACGTCCCGGTGTCGACGTCGTGGGGCTCCACGCGCCAATCCGACTCCGGCACCGCGATGCGCGGCTCCAGCGTGCAGGACACCTGGAACAGCGGGTTGGCGCCGGGGATGCGCGCCGGGTTCACCGCCTCCACGATGCGCAGGAGCGGCGCGTCCTGGTGCTCCAGCGCCTCCAGGCAGACGTGGCGGACGTGCGCCACCAGTCCCCGGACGGTCAGCCCTTCGGAGAGGCGCAGCCGCAGCGGCAGCAGGTTCACGAAGTGTCCGGAGATGTTCCGCGACTCCTCGCGGCTCCGTCCGGAGAAGGCGCCTCCCATGACGAAGTCATCCGCGCCGGAGTAGCGGTGCAGCAACGCGCCGAACACCGACAGCATCGTCATGAAGAGCGAAGCGTCCTCACCGCGCCCCAACGCCTTCACCGACGCCAGGAGGTCGCCGGGGATCCGCACGACGTGCTTCGCGCCTCGGAAGCTCGGGACGGGAGGACGGGGATGCTGCGTGGGCAACTCCAGCCGCGGAGCCCCCTTGAGCGTCTGCTTCCACCAGTCGAGCTGGGATGCGATGGCCTCCTGGTAGTGGGGCGCCTGCTGCCAGACGGCGGCGTCGCCGTACTGGAGCGGCAGGGGCGGCAGCGCATCGGACAGGTAGAACCGGTGCAACTCCTGGAGGAACGCCGCCATCGTGAAGCCATCCACGATGAGGTGGTGCATCACCAGCGCGAGCCGGCTCTCCGCCGCGCTCAATCGCACCCACGTCGCCCGTAGAAGCGGCCCGTGCTCCAGGTCGAAGGGTTCGCGCGCCTCGTGGGTGGCCAGCTGCAACGCCTTCGCGCTCCGCAGGCTTTCGGGGAGGGTGCGCAGGTCCACGCGCCGCAGGTGGAACGGCATGTCCGGCTCCACCCGCTGGAAGGGCCCCTCCGGCGTGGCGCCGAAGGTCGTCCGCAGCACCTCATGCCGGGCGATGAGCGAACGGAACGCGCGCTCCAGCGCGTCGGCATTGAGGTCGCCGGGCAGGGTCAGCGTGAAGGGCTCGTTGTAGACGGCGCTTCGAGGCGCCATCCGCGCCAGGAGCCACAGCTGCCGCTGGGCGTCGGACAGCGGCAGGGGCCGCGTGCGGTCCACCGGAACGATGGGAGGCAGGACGACGCTTCGCCCTGTCTCCCGCGCGGCTTCCACCCACCGCGCCAGCTCCGCGAGGTTCGGGCTGTCGAAGAGCGTCCGCACGGGCAGCCGGACCGACACCGCCTGCTCCAGCCGTTCAATGAGACGAATCGCGAGCAGCGAGTCCCCGCCGGACTCCAGGAAACGGTCCTGCATTCCCACCTGCCGCGTCCCCAGGACCTCCGACCAGACGCGCGCGAGGGCCTGCTCCATCGGAGTCCGTGGCCCCTCCCCGTCCCCGCCGCCGAAGCGCGGCACCGGCAGCTTCAGGCGATCCACCTTGCCACTGGAATTGAGCGGCATGTGCTCCAGCACCATGACCGCGTGGGGACGCATGAAGTCCGGCAGCTTCGCCCCAAGATGCGCGCGCAGCTCCGCGTCCTCCAGCGCGGTGTCCCCTCGCGGGGAGACATACGCGACGAGCCGCTTGTCTCCCGGCGCCACCTCATGCACGAGGACCACGGCGTCCGCGACCCGGGGATGGGTGCGCAGGACGCTCTCGATCTCCCCAAGCTCGACGCGCGCGCCGCGAATCTTCACCTGGTGGTCCACGCGCCCCAGGAACTCCAGGTTGCCGTCCGTCAGCCACCGCGCCCGGTCTCCCGTCCGGTACATCCGCGCGCCGGGCTCGCCGCTGAATGGATCCGGGAGGAACCGCTCGCCGGTGAGCACGGGCCGGTTCAGGTAGCCCCGCGCGAGCCCTTCTCCGCCCAGGTACAGCTCCCCCGCTTCGCCCACGGGCAGCGGCTTTCCATCGTCATCCAGGACATGCAGCTGGAGCCCCGCGAGCGGCTTCCCGATGGGAATGGACCCGCCCGGCTCCGGAGGCGTGCGGAGCTCATACGCCGTCGCGGAGGTCGTGCACTCCGTGGGGCCGTAGCTGTTGAGCAGCCGCTGGGGCTTGCCCCGGGCCATGACCCGGGCCGCCCACCTGGGGTCCAGCACGTCACCGCCCACCATGAGGACGCGGAGCCCCCCGAACGCGTCCGGGATGGCGGCCGCCAGCTGATGGAACAGCGACGTGCTCAGCACCGCGGCGGAGATGCCATCCCGCCGGAGCTTTTCCGCGAAGAGCGGAGGCGACAGCAGCGTGTCCCGTGAAACCAGACACAGCGTCGCGCCGTTGAGCAGCGCTCCCCAGACCTCCAGCGTCGAGGCATCGAACGCATACGACGCGGCCTGGAGGACGCGGTCCTCGCGCTTGAAGCCCATGAAGCCCGCATCCAGCACCAGCCGCGCCACGCCCCGGTGCGGGATGCACACGCCCTTGGGCCTCCCCGTGGAGCCCGACGTGTAGAGCACGTAGGCCAGCGAGTCCGGGCCCGCCCCGCCCCTCACGTTCACGGCATCCTGTTCCTCCGGAGCGGGAGGCTCGACGACGTGTCCCGTGAAGCGCAGCCCGTGCAGCGCCTCACTGCGTGCGACGAGGACCCGCATCCCGGAGTCCTCCATCATCGCGGCCAGCCGCTCCGGAGGATGCCCTACATCCAGCGGGAGATAGGCGCCTCCGGCCTTCAGGATGCCCAGCAATCCCACCACGGTTTCCGGTGTGCGGTCCGCGAGCACGCCCACGGGCTGGTCCGGCCCCACACCCAACGCTTGAAGCCGCCGCGCCAGCCCATTCGCGCGCCGGTTGAGCGTGTCATAGGTCCACACGCCTCCATCGAAATGGAGCGCCACGGCCTCCGGTGTCTCTCGTGCGTGCGCTTCAAAAAGCGTGGCGATGTCCAGCCGCGGGTGCGAGGAAATGGAATTCATGATGAGTCATTGCCCCCCACCTTCTCAACGCGCGACCCGGGGATCCTTCGCCGCCGGCCTGGCATGCCGTACGCTAGCGCACACCCATGAGTCCCATCGTCCATGCAGAGCTGTCGTGGCTCCTGGCGCAAGGCCTGCGCGAACGTCGAGACCGCATCCTGGTCACCTGCGCGGGGCTCGCGCCGGACCTGGATGGTTTGTCATTGCTGGCGGGTGAAGAGTTCTATTCGCGTTATCACCACGTGATTTTCCATGGCTACGTGGGAGCGCTCGTCACGCTGGCGGTCTGTACGGCATTGGCGCGGCAACGGGCAGGCGTGGCCCTGCTGTCGGTGGCTGCCTTCCACGGTCATCTGCTGTGCGACCTGGCCGGCAGCGGCCCGGGCTGGCCCATCCACTACCTGTGGCCCCAGAGCCTGGAGGCGTGGTCCTGGTCCGGCCAGTGGAACCTGGCGTCCTGGCAGAACTCGCTCATTGGACTGGCCGCGACGCTGGCGTGTCTGGCGTGCGCCCTGCCCTTCCGGCGGACCGCGCTGGAGCTGCTGTCACCGCGCTGGGACGCGGAGGTGGTCCGCACCGTGCGGCGGCGCTTCTCCGCCTAGGGCGTGGTGGCGGGGCCCACCAGCACCACCTCGAAGAGGTCGGGCCACAGCTTGCCGGTGAGGAACATGCGGCCGGTGCCGGGCTCCAGCGCGATGCCGTTGAGCACCGCCTCGAAGCTGTGCACGCGCCCGCGCACCGCCTCCGCCAGCGCCGACGCGTCGATGACCGCCAGCACGCGGCCGGTGGCGTAGTCGATCTTCAGGACGGTGTTGGAGTGCCAGACGTTGGCGTAGACGCCGTCCTCCGCGCACTCCAGCTCGTTGAGCATGTCCTGGGGCGCGCCCTGCAATGTCACCTGCACCTGGGACTTCTCGTGGAAGTCCTTCGGGTCGTGGAAGCGCAGCGTGGCCGTGCCGTCGCTGCGCACCAGCTGGCCCTTCCAGTAGCACAGGCCCCAGCCCTCGCCCGGGTACGCCACCTGCTTCTCCTGCGCGGGCGGCGCGCCGCTCCACACGAAGAGCGTCTCGTCCTGCCAGGTGAGCTGGTACAGCCGCTCGCCGTCACTCGCGAGCCCCTCCGGAAACACGCCCGGCAGGGACTGTTTCCACAGCGGTGCCGCCTGGTCCAGGGAGATGCGGCGCAGGTCGCCCTTCTCACCGGTGCTCTCGTAGAGCTGGCCCTGGTGGAACTGGAGCCCCTGCGTGAAGGCCGTGGGGTCGTGCGGATACGTGTGGACGACTTGCGCCACCAGCCGCTGGGGCTTGGAGTCTTGGGCGCCCGCGTCCGGCGTCTGACGCTGCGTGGGCGCGCACGCCAGGCACAGCAGGGACAACGACAGGGAGCAGAAAGGGCGGCGCATGGGCCTTCGTACCTTAGCGCGGCGGCACCAGGGCGGCTTCACTCGCGCGTCGCCGCGAGGGCCACCTCCACCGCGCCGCGCAGCTCGTCCATGTCGAACGGCTTGTTGAGCACACAGGCAGCCCCCAGGCGCAGGGCCTCGCGGTGCAGCTGCACGTCGCCAAAGGCGGTGATGAGGATGACCGGCGTGGTCCACTGCTCACGCCGCAGCCGGGCGAGCACCTCCAGGCCCGTGAAGCCCGGCATGCGCACGTCCGTGATGATGAGGTCGGGCGCGCGAGACTCCTCCGCCGTCAGCCCTTCCACGAGGACGCGCACCAGGTCCGGCCCGTCCGCCGCCTCCACCACGTCATAGCCGCGCCGCACCAGCATCTTGCGGATGAGCGTGCGCATCTCCGTCTGATCATCCGCGACCAGGATGCGCGGCGCCCGGCCAGGCTCACCGTGAGGGTCTTCCCAGGCCGCGTTTCGCGCGACCCCTTCCGGCTGCTCGTGCACCATGGGACTGGACTCCTGAAGGGGTTGAAGGTGCCGCGGCGGCGACGCTCGCGGAGGACCTCCCGTTCCACGAGCATCCGCCGTGCCATGTCCGGAGGGAGCCGGGGTGGTAGGGCATGGGGCACGCTGCCCCTGGGCGAAATGCCCCGGCTGGGGCACTTTGCCCCGCGTCCTGGGGCCCCCTGGGGCCGGGCTCCCCTCTGAAGGGCGGTTTGGGAGGGGTTGGCCCACGGACTGCAATGGAGTCCTGGCGTCGGACCGGATGCGGGGCTTCCTCCAAGAGCTCCCTTCAGGCAGCTGGGCCACCGGTGGCTCCCGGTGTCGCTGGTGGAACGGGACCGCTGCCTCCTTCCCAGGGTGCCCACCGCATCCGGTTCGACTCTTTCTTTCCCATTTTCCGTCCGGAGGGCCCCGCCTCCGGCCGCCACCCAAGGAGAACGCACGATGGTTCGCACGCTTCCGTCCCGCCGCCACCTTGCCCGCGCGCTCACGCTGATGCCCCTGGTCGCCCTGGGGGCCTGCAATCCGGCTGCGGACGTGGCTCCCCCTGCCCGGCCCACGCTGTCGTTGAAGACGGCCACCACGCCCTCGGGCGCGAAGGTGGAGCCGGCGGTCTATTCGCCCACGCCCGGGTCGCCCGGCGCGCTCATGTCGCTGGCGCCGCTGGTGGACACGGTGAAGGGCGCGGTGGTGAACGTGGAGGTGCAGGCGCGCGCCCGTCCCGCGATGATGCAGGGCCTGCCGCCGGGCATCGCCGAGCGCTTCGGCATGCCGGGCGGACAGAGCCCCTTTGGTGGAGGCGGCGCGCCCGCGAAGCAGGGGCAGGGGTCGGGCTTCATCGTTGACCCGTCCGGCCTGGTGCTCACGAACAACCACGTGGTGGAGGGCGCGGACACCGTCCGGGTGAAGCTGGAGGACGGGCGCTCCTTCGAGGCGGAGGTGCTGGGCCGCGACGCGCTCACGGACGTGGCGCTGCTCCAGTTGAAGGGCGTGTCCGGGAACCTGCCGTTCGTGAAGCTGGGGGACTCGGATGGGCTGCGCGTGGGCGACCCCGTGATGGCCATTGGCAATCCGTTCGGCCTGGCGTCGAGCGTGAGCGCGGGCATCCTGTCCGCCCGGGCGCGCGACATCCACGCGGGTCCGTATGACGACTTCCTGCAGACGGACGCGGCCATCAACCCGGGCAACTCCGGCGGCCCGCTCTTCAACATGAAGGGCGAAGTGGTTGGCATGAACACGGCCATCATCGGTGGCGCGACGGGCATTGGCTTCGCGGTGCCGGCGAACCTCATCCAGGCGCTGTTGCCGCAGCTGCAGGAGACGGGCGTGGTGCGCCGGGGCTGGGTGGGCCTGGCGGTGCAGGACCTCACGCCGGAGCTGGCGCGCGCGCTGCGCGTGGACGCGGCGAAGGGCGCGGTGGTGGCCGGCGTCAGCGCGGGCGGCCCTGGCGCCAAGGCGGGCCTGCGCGAGGAGGACGTCATCACGCACGTGGGCGAGCGCGCGGTGGACTCCGCCGGCTCGTTGACGCGCGCGGTGGCGCTGCTCAAGCCGGGCAGCGAGGTGAAGGTGAGCCTGGTGCGCAGCGGCAAGGCGATGGAGGTGCCGGTGAAGCTGGGCACCCGGCCCACGCAGCGGGGCGAGGAAGAGGTCACGCCCCGGGATGCGACGCCCGCGCCGTTGTCCAAGCGGTTGGGCCTGCGGCTGTCGGAGGCGATGGACGGCAACGGTGGCGCGCAGGTGGTGGCGGTGGAGTCCGGCAGCGCCGCGGAGCGCGCGGGCCTGGCGCCCGGGATGGTGCTGACGCAGGTGGGTGAACAGAAGGTGTCCGGCGTCGCGGAGGCGGCGCAGGCGCTGACGTCCGCGGATCCGGGGTCCGCGCTGCTCCTGCGAGCGCGCGTGCCGGGACAGGACGGGGCGCTGCTGCGCGCGATTGAAGTGCCGCAGCGGTAGTGCCGGACTTGGGTGTTGGCGCGCTCCACCGGCCGGGGTGGGGCGCGCTTTTTTCGTTCAGCGGTGGGAGATGAGCCCGGCCCGGGTGAGCAGTTCGCGCACGCGCCGGGCGAGCGCCACGTGTTCGGGGTTGGCCACGGTGAAGCGCTCCGGGGTGAGGACGATGAGCGTGCCCTTGTCCTCCACGGGTTCGATGCGCACGGGTGCGGGCAGTGGGGGCACGGTGCCTCGCTGCTTGGAGAAGTAGGTCACCCAACCGACCCAAGGGGGTGCCTGGTCCTTCTCTTCGCCCCTGTCCCGGAAGGCGTGAGACATGGCCACGGCCCAGTCAGGGTCCATGGCCAGTGCCATGCTGCGCACGGCATGCGTGAGCACGGGAGCGGAGATCACCCGCTCGGCATTCGGACTACGGCCGAGTGTGGGCAGGTCCAGTACGCAGCTATTGGGAACGGCTTCTGAGTAGCACCCACAGCTAATGCTCAGGTCCGCGCTGTCGTAAGCCCCTCCGCCATTACCGAAGGTGACACTGAAGCCCAGCTGCTCGATGACAGGCTTTCCTCTCTCGCGGTTGACACCTCGACGGAACTGCTCGGCGAGTGTCGGCAGGTCGGGCGGCATCAGGGGGAACTTGCGTGCGTCCTTGAGCGACCGCGTGGGCTTGTACCATTGAGCAAGAAACGGGTCGCACGGAGCCAACAACTCCAGGAGCCTTGCGGTTCGCCGCGCGCAGTCTTCCGGCTCTTCCCTGCGCACACCCCAATAGGCCCCTGCGTAGTACGTCTCAAGATACTTCCAGGGCTCGTCCGTGGCAGTCACCGTGCTTGCTCCTTAGCGTGCTTGAGCGTGCACGATCCGGATCCCTTGAATATCTCTGTTTTTGAAGAGCATCTGGATGGCATTAGCGACCTTCTCCTCGGCGACATGCCATTCGATGCGAACGCCCAATCCTTGAATGGCATCAAGCTGCCGTTTCGCCTGCCTGGCGAGTGCGTCAGCCCCTGTGGGCTTGAACCACGGTTTCGGCGCCAGGTTTTCGAGGAATTTGTTCGCGAAGCCAAGCCCCTTGGCCTCCAGCAGCACTCCGTCCCGGAACCCATCGAACTTCACGCCGTTGACCCAGTAGGCCTCGTCCGCCGAGTGCCCGGAGATCTGCTCCTGGTAGCGCCGGGCCCGGTCGGACATCGACTCCTTCGCGGGTCCCCACTGTCCCGGCTCGTCCGGTGCCGGCGCCGCGTTTGCCTTCTGGAGGATGAGTGCCGCACCAGGCCCTCCACTCAGCGCCGCCGCCGCGCGTCCCACGGGCACCGCGACACGCTCGACGCTGAGCAGCCCCTCCGCGGACACCGCGAGCACGGGCACCGTGGCCTCCACTCCCGCCACCGCTCGCGTCAACGTGCGCGTTGTCGCCGAGGCCGTTCCCCACAGCGTGAGGACGTTCGTGGTCAGCCGCGCCGCTTCGCGGATCTGCTCGCCCTCCGTCATGTACCGGAAGCGCTCCCAGTACTCGGGCGACGACGTGATCAGCGTCGCCACGCCCTCCGGGAGATTTCGCAGGCTCGCGAGGCTGTCCGTCGGATGGGACAGGAGCTGTCCCAGGCCGTGGTACAGCTCCACGAAGGCGTCCTCGGCTCCATCCAGTGAGCGGCCAAGGACGTCCGCGTCGTCGTACACCTCCGCGAGCGGTCTCCAGTCCGCGGCCCGCAGCTGCGCATCGACGTGGCGGAAGACACCACCCTTACCGCTGTAGAAGCGCCCCAGCTCGAAGTTGCCCGCGCGAAAGGCCCCGTCCTTCCACTGCACGGGCGCCACCCGCTGCTGCGTGCGCCCATCGAGCGCCCAGGCCAGGCATCCATCCGGCCGCAGCACCGCCACCTGCTCCCGGACGAAGCGCTCCATCCGGTACAGCAGCTCCTCGCGCGACACCTCCCCGCCCTCCAGCACCTCGCGCAGCAGGAAGCCCACGGCCATGCGGGGCGGATACGTGCCCGGCGTCACCGGCTTCTCCATCAGCCGGTCCAGCACCTCGGCCGCGTCCTCGGGCGTGAAGGGGTTTCGGCGGACCGGCAGCTCGTCCAGGTCCTCCAACCCGGCGCGCAGCACCAACTGCTCGAACGCGTCCGCCTCCACCAGGTTCAGCGCCCCGCCCGCTCCCGCGGACACAGCGTCCCCAGGAAACGGGGCCGGCGAGGCGCTGTGGTAGCGCGCGTACCCGTGCAGCCCCACCGGCAACGAACCGGCACGTCCTCCCGCGCAGCCCACCAGCCCCGCGATGAGCACCAGGCCCAGCCACGCACGCCGAGACTGAATCCCTTTCATGCCTGTTCCTCCTGTTGAACAGGGCTAGCAGGGAGTCCTGACATCCTTGCGCATCGCGGTGCGAAATGACGCAGCCGGTGGCGCGTGCGACCCGCTGACCTGCTGGCCGCCCCGGATGTCCGGTGTCGCGCGGTTCTCGCGGTGTGGCGCCCGGAAGCCCTCCGGGCATGGGAGGACTTCTGACGAATGCTTCACGCGCCCAACGAATGGGCCCTTGTGGTGGTTCGGAAATCACGGCGGCGCTGGCATAGAGTGGCGCCGTGCCGCGCTGCCTCACATGCGGGCGGCGTTGGGAGGGCTCTCACACGCCGTGCCCGCCCGGCGTCCCGCCTCTCATCGCTCCGCCGTCCGATGCCGCCCTCGTCGTGCCCGACGTCCCGGGGTACCGCTGCGAGAAGGTCATCGCGCGCGGCGGCTTCGGCGTGCTGCTGGCCGCGCACGCGCGCTCCGCCGACGGCACCGAGGGCGAACGCATCGCGCTGAAGCTGGCGCGTCCCGGCATCGCGCTCGCGGAGGAGCAGCTCGCGCGCGAGGCGGAGGCCCTGCGCGCCATTGGCCCGCCCACCGTGCCCGCGCTCCACGCCACGGGCACGCTGCCCGGCGGACAGCGCTTCCTCGCCATGGAGTACGTGCCGCTGCCCACGCTGGCGGACTGGCTGGCCCGGGTGTCCGGCCCCATGTCGCCGCAGGAGTTCGGGCCGCGCGCCAGCGTGCTCCTGGAGGCGGTGTCCGTCGTGCACGCGCACGGCCTGGTGCACTGCGACCTCAAGCCCGAGCACGTCTTCCTGGACGACGCGCACAAGCGCGCCCGCGTCTTCGACTTCGGCCTGGTGCAGCGCCCCGCTCCCGGCGCGCTCGCGGATGACGGCACCCCCGACGACACGTCCTCCTTCGCCGGCACCGCCGAGTACATGGCGCCCGAGCAGTGCGCCGGCCACGCCGTCCTCGACGCGCGCACGGACGTGTACGCGCTGGGCGTCATCCTCTACGAGCTCATCACCGGCCGGCCGCCCTTCTTCGGCCCGCTCACGGAGGTGCTGCAGGCGCACCTGTCGCTGCGGCCCCCGCCTCCGTCGGAGTACGCCCCGGTGGCGCCGCCCGTGGAGGAGGTCGTGCTGCGCTGCCTGGCCAAGGAGCCCGCGCGCCGTCCCCGCGACGCCGCCGCCGTGGCCCAGGCGCTGCGCGCGGCGCTGGACCACGCGGGCCAGTCCACCGTGCAGCCCGCGCCCCGGCTCACCCTGCTGCCGGAGGTGCGCCCCGCCCAGACGCGCCGCTCGGTGGCGGTGCTGTTCGTCTCCTCGCGCTCCAGCCCCGTGGCGATGCAGAAGGCCCTGGCCGCCTACGGAGGCCACATGGCCTTCGCGGACGGGGAGCGCTTCGCGGGCGTCTTCGACCCCGACGTGGGAGAGAACCCCGTGCGCCGCGCCCTGCGCGCCGCGGAAGGGTTGGCCGAGCGGGGACTGGCCCCGGCCTCGCTCGTGGACGTGGCCTCCGTCACCGTGCAGCGCCGCCGCGACGGCGCGCCCCGCTACCTGAGCGCCATCTTCGCGCGCGAGGAGCGCTACCCCCACGTCCCGGAGCTGCGCGGACCGCTGCTCTCCATCTCCGCCGCGGAGGCCGTGCCGGAGGTGCCGTGCCTGCCGGTGCCCGGACACTCCGGGCTGATGCGCCCCGCGCCCTCGGGCGCCGCGCCCCGGCCGGACGTCACCGTGCTGCAGCTGGGCGGCGGCATGCTGATGGGCCGCGACGTGGAGCTGGAGCAGCTGCTGGAGAGCGCCCGGTCCGCGGTGTCGGACGGGGCGCCCACCATCGTCACCGTGCGCGGCGACCGGGGCCTGGGCAAGAGCCACCTGTCCTCCACGCTGGGCCTGCGCCTGGGGGCCGCGCTGCCGCAAGCGCGCGTCTACGCGCTGCGCTCGCGCGAGCCCGTGCAGGGTGACCCGGAAGGCACCCTGCGCTCGCTGTTGCGCATGGCGCTGCACGGCGTCGACCGCGAGGAAACCGACACGCAGGAGGTCGGCCGCAACGCCATCCTGGAGCGGCTGGGGCCCCGGCTGGGCATGGAGCTGTGGCCGGGCGTGGCCGCGACGCTCGGGTGGTACGCGCCGGGCGGGCCGGAGCTGCAGAGCTGGGCCGCGGCCCCGGGCGCGCTGCGCTCGCTGGCCATGCGCGCCACGGGTGAGCTCTTGGCGGCGACCGCGCGCGAGCGGCCCCTGTGCCTCATCGTGGACGACGCGCACTTCGCGGAGGAGACGGCGCTGGACGCGCTGGAGTACGCCGCGCTCGCGGAGACGCGCGTGCCCCTGTGGGTCTGCGTGCTGGTGCGTCCGGGCTTCGAGCAGAGCCGCCCGGCCTGGGGCGCCCGCGCCGCGCGCCATCTGGATCTGCCCCTCTCCGGCCTGTCCCCGGGCGACGCGCACGCCCTGTGCCGCGCGCTGCTCAAGCCGGTGGAGAACGTGCCCGCGCAGGCGGTGGAGCGAATCGTCGAGCGCGCGCAGCGCGTGCCCCTGTTCCTGGTGGAGCTGGTGCGCGGCCTCAAGCGCCAGGGGCTGGTGCGGCAGCGCGGCCCGGGCGGCAACTGGTACCTCGTCACGGACGAGCTGGACCGCCTGCCGGAGCTTCGTCTGGTGGAGTGGCTGGCGGACCGCGAACTGGGCGCGCTGCCCCCGGCGCTCGCCGCGCATGCCCGGCTGTGCGCGCTGCTGGGCGCGACCTTCACCGCCACGGCGGCGGACGGCGTGGTGCGCGAGCTGGAGCGCGACGGGGCCGCGGCGCAGTTCCCGCTGGACGTGGGCCACGCGACGCGGCGGCTGTTGGACCTGGGGCTCCTGGTGGAGCACCGGCTGGAGGGGCTGAGCTTCCGCAACGAACTGGTGCGCGAGGCCGTGGTCGCGAGCCTGCCCGCGGAGGAGAAGGCGCGCATCCACCACGCCGCGTACCGCCACTACCTGAGCCCGGCGGGCTCGCAGGAGCGCCAGCGGCTGGCCCGGCTGGCGCTGCACGCGGCGGCGGCGGGCAACCGCGACGAGGCGGCGGCGCTGACCATCGACCTGGCGGAGTCCGCGCGCGGCCGTCACGCGTACCTGGACGCGGAGGCCATGTACACGCGCGCCCTGGAGCTCATCGAACCCGAGGACGAGCTGCGCCGGCTCACCGCGCTTCGCGGCCGGGGCCTGATGCGCTACCGCATTGGCCGGTACGAGGACTCGCTCACGGACTTCGCCATCGCGCGAGACCGGGCGCGCAGCCTGGGGGATTCCCGCGCGCAGGTGGAGCTGCTGCTCGACGAGGCCATGGCCTTCGACTGGGTGAACGACTACGCGCGCAGCGAGTCGCGGGTGCAGGAGGCGCAGCAGCTGGCGGAGGCGGTGCCGTCACCCTACGTGCGCACGCGGCTGCTCCTGGCACTGGGCCGCGCGCAGTTCCGCAAGGGCGAGTGGCTGGACGCGCTCATGACGCTGGAGGCCGCGGCGGAGCGGGCGCGGAAGCTGGGAGACGCGGGCTACGAATCCCTGGTGGTGGCGCTGCTCCTGATGGTCGCCATCCTGCCGAGCATGGGCAACATCGACGGCGCGGAGCGGCTGCTCGACGAGCTCATCAGCATCTGCACGGAGCGCGGCGACCGGCTCCACCTGGGCGCGGCCATCAACAACCGCCGCAACCTGTGGGTGGCCCGGCGCGACCTGACGAACGCGCTGAAGGACCAGGAGCGCTTCATGCAACTGGGGCGCGAGCTGGGCGTGGTGGGCTGGGAGTACTTCGGCGAAATCAACCTGGGCGAGCTGTACTACCAGGCGGGCGACTCGGAGGCGGCGGCGCCGCACATCGCGCGCGCCGTGGCGCTGGAGCGCCGGCATCCGGAGGTGGCGCACCGGCCCTGGGCGCTGCTGCTCCAGGCGCGGGCCACGGCGTGGGCGGGGCGGCACGAACAGGCGCGCGGCCTGCTGGAACAGGTGCGGCAGGCGCTGGCCACGAACCGGCACGGCGCGCACCTGAGCCCGTCGGAAGAGGTGCTCTTCTCCATGGTGGAGCTGTCCGCCCGGGACGCGACGGCGGCGGAGTGGCACGCGCTGCGCGAGCGCTCCGCCCAGGTCTCCGTGGAGCAGGAGCCCCTGGAGGTGCTGGAGATGATGGGGCTCGCGGCCGGGCGCCGGGGCGACTTCGCGGAGGCGATGCTCGCGCTCGGAGAGGCGCTGGCGCGCTCGGCGCACATGCCGAACCTGATGGAGGACCGCATCCGCCACTCGCTGGAGCGGGTGAGGGATCTCACGCCCGCGGCGTAGCGCGCGCTACGCCGGCTTCGACAGCGCCGCCGTCGCCGCGACGAAGAGCCCCATCAGCGACTCGCCCACCAGCGCGCCGGAGCTCAGCGAGGGCACGTGCGCGTCGGTCGTCTTCGGCGCCCACCTGCGGGCGAGCGCCGCCAGGCCCGCGCCCACGCACAACGTCACCGCGAAGTAGGGCGGCGTGATGAAGCCGATGCCCATGGCCACCGGCGACGGCAGCCACCGCGCCGCCCGGCTCTTCGCGGCCAGCGTCGACAGCGCGCCCACCGCGAAGCCCACCAGCGCGGCCTGGCCCGCGTAGGGCGGCAGCCCCGCCAGGCCTCGCACGGACACCTCCGCCACCGCCCGGAACTGCGCCGCCGAGGGCGCCGGCAACACCGCCGTCCCCACGCCATATGCGTTCACCAGCAGCAGGTAGGCCGGCACCGCCACCAGCGCGCCCACCGCCACGCCCACCAGCTGCGCGGCGAGCTGCCGGGAGGCGGACGCGCCCAGCAGGTACCCCGCCTTCAACGACCACAGGCTCACGCCCGTCTGCGCCGCCGCGCCCGCCACCACCGAGCCCGCCGCCACGTTGGGCGCCAGCTCTCCGGGCCGCACCCCGCCGAAGACGACCTGCGTGAGGTTTCCCACCTGGCCCACCGGCGACACGTCCGCCTGTCCCGCGCTCCGGGCGCACACCGCGCACAGCGGCACCAGCAGCGCGAGCGCCAGCAGCATGGACGGCACGCCCAGGCCGAAGAGCACCCCGCCCAGCACCACCGCCAGCACGCACGCCACCGCGGCCACGCCCAGGCTCCACCGGGGCAGCCCGCCCCGGCTCACGCCCACCGAGCGCAGGTCCTTCGCCGCGCCCAGGAAGTCCCGCGCCTGCGCCGCCAGCGACGCCACCGCCCCGCCCACCATCAGGCCCACGCCGGGCCACATCAGCCACGAGGACAGCGGCTCGAAACCCGCGCCCGACACCAGGCCCGTGTCCACGAGCCACGACGCGAGCACACCCCACGCCAGCGCCGCGCCCAGCAGCATGCTCAGCGCCAGCGGCAAGCCCGTCATCATGCCCACCGACAGCAGCATGGGGCTCAGCCCCACGCCCCACATCACGGACTCCAGGGAGACGCCGCCCACGCGGCCCGGCAGCGCCACCATCCCCGGCAGCCACGCGCGCGCATCGCGCATCCAGGTGATGGCCATGGCCACCACGCCGGAGACCACCAGCGTGCGGCCCCTTCCGGCCCGCGTGTCCCGCGCCTCATCCGGAGGCGTGGCCGCGTGCAGCGTGGAGATGAGCTCCGCGGTCGCGATGCCCGTGGGAAACGGCAGGGCCTCCTGCTCCACCAGGCGCCGCCGCAACAGGCTCGCCACCAGCACACCCACCGCGCCCAGCACCAGGCCCCAGGCCGCGATGCCCCAGCCCGGAACGACCGAGCCCAGCAGGGTCAGCGCCGGGATGGCGGCCAGCAGCCCCGCCGACGCGGGCGTCGCGCCCACCGCGGCGGCCGTCGTCTGCGTGAGGTTGTTCTCCAGTGGCGTGTAGGGCACGCCCCGCCTGCGTCCGTAGGGCGCCAGCGCGCTGAACCCCAGCACCGCCGCGGTGATGGAGCCCGAGTCCCACAGGCCCGTCTTCAACCCCATGTAGAGGTTGGTGATGGCCAGGAGCGCGCCAATGAGCAGCCCCATCCCCAGCGACCGGACCGTCCACTCCAGGCCTTCCGGAGCCACGGCCCCCGTCAGCCCCACCGGCACGGGGACCTCCGGCGCCGCGGCCACCTGGGGGGCCGCCGCGGGGTGACCGGAGGAGGCGCTCATCGAGACGCCTCCGCCGAGCGGCCCACCAGCTCGCGCAGCTGCGCCAGGTCCAGCGGCTTGCTCAGCTTGAGGTTCGGCACGTCCCGGAGGAACGACGTCGTGCGCGGCGTGAAGGCCCCACCCGTCATGAACACCATCCGTCCCGCCTGCTCCGGCACCGAGCGCCCCAGCTCGAAGTACAGGTCCATGCCCGTCATCCCCGGCATCATCACGTCGCAGAGGATGAGGTCGAAGCGGCTGCCCTCGTTCACCAGCCGCAGCGCCGCCTGCGCGCTGTTCGCGGTGGACACCTCGTGCTCCGACGCCAGCGAGCGCTGCAGCGCCACCGTCACGTTGGGCTCGTCATCCACCACCAGGATGCGCGCGCGCGCCCCCGCCGGCGCCGTCGCGGACAGCCGCGGGTAGAGGTCCACCTCGTGCGCGGCCGAGCGCAGCACCACGCGGAACGTGCTGCCCTGCCCCGGCGTGCTCTCCGCGTGGATGGAGCCGCCCATGGACTCCACGATGCCGTGGCAGATGGACAGCCCCAGCCCCGTGCCCACGCCCACCGCCTTGGTGGTGAAGAACGGATCGAAGATGCGCCCCAGCACCTCCGGCGTCATGCCCACGCCGGTGTCGCGCACCTCCACCACCACCTTGCCCGCCTCGCCCGGGCGGATGATGGCGCGAATCTCATGCTCGGTGACGGAGGACGGGTCCTCCGGGATGGCCTGCGCCGCGTTGAGCAAGAGATTCAGGAACACCTGGCACAGCCGCGCCTCGCTCGCCTCCACCGCGGGGACGGGTTCGAACTCCGTCACCAGCCGCGCGCGGTGGCGGATGACGTTGTCCGCCATCTTGCACGCCAGCTCCACCGAGCGGCGCACGTCCACCGGCATGGGCCGCGACTCCTGCTCGCCGCGCGCGAAGACCTTCAGGTCGCGCACGATGGTCGCGATGCGCTCCGCGCCCTCCGTCGTCTCGCGCACCAGCTGCTGGATGGAGGCCACCGGCTCCGACGGCGCGCCTTGCGCCTCCAGCTTGTCCAGCCCCTCGCGGATGAGGTGCAGGTTCACCAGCATGTACGCCAGCGGGTTGTTGATTTCGTGCGCCACGCCCGCGCCCAGCGTGCCCACGCTGGCCAGCCGGTCCGCCACCACCAGGCGCGCCTGCAGCTGCCGGCGCTCGCTCAGGTCGCGGTGCACCATGATGTTCGCGATGATGCGCCCTTCGGCGTCGCGCAGCGGCACCACCACGGACTCGCAGACGCACGCCATGCCGTCCGCGCGCTTGAACTCCAGCTCCCCGCTCCAGCGCCCGTGCACCTCCAGCGCGGTGAGGACGGCGCCCGTCAGCCGGTCCGGCTCGCCGGGGTGAAGCACGCTGAAGAGCGTCTGCCCCATGGCCTCCTTGCGGCTGCGGCCGAACATCCGCTCCGCGCTGGTGTTCCAGTCAATCACGCCACCCGCCAGGTCCGTGATGACGACGCCGTCGGAGATGCTCTCGAAGATGAGCGCCTGGCGGTGCAGCTCCTGCTCCGCCTGCTTGCGCGCGGTGATGTCCATCACCGTGCCCGTCACCCGCGCGGGCTGCCCTGACGCATCCAGCAGCACGTCGCCCTTGCACGAAATCCAGCGGAAGCCGCTGCCCGGGGGCTCGATGCGGTACTCCACGTCCACCTGCGAGCGCTGCTGCAGCGCCGTGGCCAGCCCCGCGCGAAGCCGGGGCAGGTCCGCCGGGTGCACCACCTCCTCCAGGTCCATGGCGCGGCCGGACAGCTTGCCCACGGCCAGGCCCAGGAGCCGGTCCACGTGCTCGCTCCACGTCACCTGCCCGCTCTTCGCGTTCCAGTCCCAGATGCCCACGCGCGCGGCGGACAGGGCCTGCCGCAGCTGCTCCTCGCGCTGCTCCAGCACCTCGCGCCGGGAGAAGCGGAACACCGTCACCGTGCCCACCTGGAGCCGGTCGCCCTCCTGCAGCTCCGCGGTGGACACCGGCAGGCCGTTGAGGAACGTGCCGTTGGTGGACTCCAGGTCCGTCACGAGGCACGAGCCGTCCGGCTTGCGCAGGATGCGCGCGTGCTTGCGCGACACCCCGTGGTCGTCGATGCGCACCTCGGCCTCCGAGCCGCGCCCGATGACGTGCTCGCCCGGCTCCAGCCGGTACGCCTTGCCGATGGCGGCTGGCGTCGTGGTGCTGATGAGGATGAGGCACGCCCCGGTCGAGGACGGGGCCGTGACCGACTGGCCCGCGCAGGTCGTGAGCTCGTCCACCAACGTCATCATGTATGCAAGCCCCCTGGCGTACCCCTGCGCTCGGGACGGCCGTGTCCTCGCCGCCTGTCGTGCATGACGCCGTGCTCCGTGTGGCCCGAACGGCTGGCCCGGACCGCCACCATACCCCAACGGCTTCCAATGAACGCCCCCTCCCCTCCGGGACCCGGAGGGTGACTCCTGGTGAACGGGTAGACAGGCGAGCAGGGCAGGCGGCCTGGCACGGGTACACGCGACCCACCCCGTGGATGGTAGGGTGCGGGCATTCATGGCGGCGGACTCCGAGAGCACCTTCCGCATCCAGGCGCGCGCGGCCGCGAACGCCACGGAGAAGGCGCACGACACACCCACCCGTGCCGAGCGGGGACCGGGCACCCTGGCGGGTGAGTACGTCCTCAAGTCCATGCTCGCCGCGGGCGGCCACGGCAGCGTGTACGAGGCGGAGCACCGCATCCTGGGGCGGCACGCCGCGGTGAAGGTGCTGCACTCGCACCTGGCGGATCAGGGCGAGATGCTCCAGCGCTTCGTGCGCGAGGCGCGCGTCGTCAACCAGATCCACCACCCGAACATCGTGGACGTCTACGACTTCGGGCTGATGCCGGACGGCAGCCCCTACTACGTGATGGAGCTGCTCTCCGGGCGCACCCTGAGCCAGGTGGTGCAGGAGCGCGGCCGGCTGTCCGCGTCCCGCGCGCTGGCGTACCTGGAGCCCGTCTGCGGCGCGCTGGAGGCGGCGCACCGCGCGGGCGTCGTGCACCGGGACTTGAAGTCCAGCAACATCCTCGTGGTGGAGGAGGGGGAGAAGCCCCGGCTGAAGCTGCTGGACTTCGGCATCGCGAAGCTCATCCAGCAGGAGCCCGGCCAGCAGGGGCTCACCACCGCGGGCCAGCGCCTGGGCACCGCGCACGCCATGGCGCCGGAGCAGTTCCGCGGCGGCAGCATCGGGCCGCCCACGGACGTGTACGCGCTGGGCGTGCTGCTCTACCAGCTGCTCACCGGCCGCTATCCGTTCCAGTCGGATGATCGCCTGGAGCTGGAGCGCATGCACCTGGAGGCCCCGCCGCCGCGCCCCAGCATGAAGGCCCCGGTGTCCCCCGCCGTGGACGCGGTGGTGCTGCGCTGCCTCAACAAGGACTCCACCCGCCGCTACCCCAGCGTGAACGCCTTCCTCACCGCCCTGCGCGAGGCCACGGAAGAGCCCAACCATGTGGAGGGCCAGACGCGCCTGGTGCTGGCCGTGAACGCGGAGGTGGTGCTCCCCGACGCGGACCTGGACGACGACACCACCTACGCCGCGCTCGCCACCGTCATGGACACGCTGGAGCAGGGCCTGCGCGCCCAGGGCTTCATCCTGGCGCTCCAGACGGGCACCACGCTGCTGGGGGTGCGGCCGCTCGACACCGGCGGTGCGCCCCTGCACGACCTCCAGCCCCTGCGGGATCTGCAGGCGCAGGCCCAGCACCTGGCCGAGTCCGCCCACGCCCGCGTCCACCTCTGCCTCCACCATGGCGAGGCGGAAACCCGCGGCGATTCCAGCGAGGCCGAGGTGGTAGGCGGCCCGGTCACGCATGTGGCAACCTGGAACGTAAGGGAGCCCGGTGGTTTCGCCGTCACCCGCCCCGCATCCCAGTATCTGGACAGTCCGCTTCCTGTCTCTTATA
>NZ_RAWL01000450.1:0-6805 GCF_003668885.1 Corallococcus sp. AB049A
CCCGTGCCCATGGATGATCCGTTCGCGGTGGACTTCACGTCGCCGCCGGCCCCGGCCGCGCCGCCCGCTCCGGACTTCCAGCTGGACTTCGGCGACCCCGCCCCCGTCCCGGCCTCCGCGGCCACGGGCCTGCCGGACGCGCTGGAGTTCGACCCCACCGCCGCGCCCGTGGATGACCTGGAAGCGGACCTCTCCGCGCCGCTGCCGCCCCCGCCCGCCTCGGGCCCCGCGGACGGCCTGGAGATGCTCAGCTTCATCGACGACAGCGCCGGCAAGGACACCGGTGGCCGCGCGCCGGTGAAGCGCTTCCACGTGCGCCGCCGCTCCGGGAAGATGTTTGGCCCCTTCGAGGAGGGCGTCATCGTCAAGATGCTCGAGGACGGCCAGCTCCTCGGCAACGAGGACGTGTCGCCGGACTCGGAGGCGTGGTCCGCCATTGGCACCGTGCCCGTCTTCGCCGCCGCCATCCAGCGGCTGATGGAGGGCCCGGCCAAGGCGGTGCCGCTCGCGGCCACCCCGGGCGCGCCGGCGCCGGACGCGGCGGGCGCCACGGATCCCGCCAACCCCCAGGCCAGCATGGAGCGGCTGCGCCAGCTCTACGAAGGCCGCATGGCCGCGGTGTCCGTCGTGGACCGCAGCGCCGCGGACGCCAAGTGGAAGAAGCGCCTGCCGGTCCTCATCGCCGCGGGCGTGTCGGTGCTGGTGCTGGGCACCGGCGCCAGCTTCGAGGCCAGCCGCTACGGCGCCTTCGGCCGCCACAAGTTCTTCCCGGCCCGCGTGTCCGCCGGCTCCGCCGAGGCAAAGCTCGTCGACGAGGCCCGCAAGGGCCTGCTCGCGGACACCTACGCCAGCTACAAGGAGGCGCGCGCCAAGAGCGCCCAGGTGCTGGCCAACGGCGAGTACCCGGAGGTCCGCGCCCTCTGGTGCCAGTCCGTGGCCTACCTGCAGCGCCGCTACGCGGACGGCGAACGCTCCGACCTCACCGCGTGCAACACCCGGCACATGGAGGCCATCGAGCTGCTGGGTGAGAAGAACGTGGAGGTCATCAAGACCACCGCCGCCATCGCCATCACCAACCGCAAGGCCGCGGACGTGCAGGCCCGCCTGCAGGACGCCTCCATCCGCGAGGACAACCAGGGCGACCTGGAGCTGGCCTTCCTCCTGGCGGAGTCCTACGCGCAGCAGAGGGACATCCCCAACGCCGTCGCCATGCTGACCAAGATCCTGGAGAAGGACGCGAAGTCCGCCAAGGCCCACCACGCGCTGGGCAACCTGTACCAGGCGCAGGGCAAGGCGGACGAGGCCGCCAAGGCCTACGCGGACGCGCTCGCCGCGGATCCGCAGCACGCCGCCTCCGCGGTGGAGCTGGCCGCGGTGGAGCTGCTGGTGCGCAAGTCGAACATCGAGCAGGGCGCCCAGGCCGTGGAGAGCGCGCTGAAGCTCCAGGACGCGCTGGGGCCCGCGGAGCGCGCGCGCGCCCGCGGCCTCAAGGGCGTGGCCCTCTTCCAGCAGTTCAAGCCCAAGGAGGCGGAAGCCGAGCTGAAGGAGGCCCTGAAGGACAACCCGGACTCCGCCTTCATCAAGGCGCAGCTCGCCCAGGTGCTGCGCTCGCAGCGCGCGTACGACGGCGCGCTGCCGCTCTACGAGGCGCTCGCGAAGGAGGACAGCGGCAACCTGGAGTTCGTGGACGGCCACATCACCGCGCTGGTGATGACGGGCAAGATGCAGGACGCGCTCACCGCCGTGGAGGCCGCCAGCAAGAGCTTCCCCAACGAGGCGCGCATCGCGTACCTCTACGGCCGCATCGAGGACGCGCTCGACAAGCCCTCGGAGGCCGAAGGCCACTTCAAGCGCGCCACCGCCGCCGACCCGAAGCTGGTGGACGCGGGCCTGTACCTGGGCCGCCTGTACCTGCGCCAGCACCGCAACGCGGACGCGCGCGGCCTCTTGGAGGCCGCCGCGCAGCAGGCGCCGGAGCACGCGGGCGTGCACGCGGGCCTGGGTGAGCTGGCGCTGTCGGAGAACAACAGCCTGCTGGCGCAGCAGGAGTTCGACCGCGCCGTGCAGCTGGACCCCAACCTGGCGGACGCCCACCTGGGCCTGTCCCGCGTGGCGCTGCTCAACGGCGACGCCTCCCGCGCGGAGTCGGAGGCCAACCGCGCCCTGGAGCTGGACCCGCACCTGTTGAAGGACGGCCGGCTGCAGCGCGGCCTGGTCCTCTGGCGGCTGCACCGGCTGGACGAGGCCGCCGCGGAGCTGGAGAAGGCCAAGGCGGAGGACCCGCGCTCCACCACCACGCCCATCACCCTGGGCGCGGTGCTCCTGGAGAAGGGAGACCTGGCCGGCGCGGAGAGCAACCTGGGCCTCGCGCTGCGCAACGAGCCGTCCAACCACGAGGCGCTCTACTACCTGGGCCTCGTGCGCGCGAAGCGCTCCGAGTACACCCAGGCGCTCGACAGCATGAAGACCGCCGTGGACCGCGCGCCCAAGCGCCCGGACTACCACTACGCGTACGGCGTCATCCTGCGCGACGCGAAGCGGCTGCCGGACGCCATCGAGCAGTGGAAGGCCGCCGTGGAGCTGCAGCCCACGTACGCGGACGCCCACGAGGCCCTGGGCCACGCCCACCTGGAGCGCTCCGAGTTCGACGAGGCCATCGCCTCCTTCGAGGCCGCGCTCAAGGCGGATCCGCAGCGCACGCGGGTGCTGGGCGCCATGGGTGACGTGCTCTTCAGCGCCGCCCGCTGGGACGACGCCGTCCGCCGCTACCAGGCGGCGCTCAAGGCGGATCCGAAGCTCACGTACGTCTACTACAAGGTCGCGCGCGCCTTCACCGAGCAGGCCCAGTACGCCAAGGCCATCGACTGGTACAAGAAGGCCACCACCGCCGAGCCGGACAACGCGCAGTCCTTCTACTACCTGGGCTTCGCCTACAAGGAGCGCAACAAGCGCAAGGACGCCATCACGGCCTTCAAGGAGTACCTGGAGAAGAAGCCGGACGCGGCGGACAAGAAGGACATCGAGGACGAAATCTACGACCTCGAACACTGACCCAACCCCTCCGGGCGTCCGGCCTTGAGCACCCGGTGCGTGGTGAGCCTTGCCGGCCCACGCCCGGGATGACTACAAGGCGGGCCCCTATGCTGGACCTCCGGAACGTTGCGCAGAACTTCGATGCGGTCGTCGCCCGACTGAAGACGCGGGGCGGCAGCCTGGACCTGGGCCCCTTCCAGGCGCTCTTCACCGAGCGCCGCGACCTCTATGTCTCCATGGAGGCGCTGGCCGCGCGCCGCAACGCCGCCAACGACGAGATGAAGCGCAAGGCCAAGGAGGACCCGGCCGCGCTGGAGAAGCTGCGCGGCGACCTGCGCGGCGTCTCCCAGGAGATCAAGGAGAAGGAGTCCCGCCTCAAGCAGGTGGAGGAGGAGCTCAATCAAATCCTCCTGGTCATCCCCAACGTGCCCCACGAGTCCGTCCCCTTGGGCACCAGCGCGGATGAGAACGTCCAGGTGAAGACCTGGGGTGAGAAGCCCCACCTGCTCTTCACGCCCAAGCAGCACTTCGAGCTGGGCGAGTCCCTGGGCATGCTCGACTTCGAGCGCGCCGCGAAGGTGTCCGGCAGCCGCTTCACCTTCTACAAGGGCGCCCTGGCCCGGCTGGAGCGCGCGCTCGTCACGTTCATGATCGACGTGCACACGTCCAAGGGCTACACGGAGCTGCTGCCGCCCTACCTCGTGCTGCGCGAGACGATGATGGGCACCGGCCAGCTGCCCAAGTTCGAGGACGACGCCTTCAAGACGTCCGGCGACCCCGAGCGCTTCCTCATCCCCACCGCGGAAGTCCCCGTGACGAACTACCACGCGGACGAAATCCTGGAGGGTGAGCAGCTCCCCATCCGCTACTGCGCCTTCAGCCCGTGCTTCCGCGCGGAGGCCGGCGCCGCGGGGCGCGACACGCGCGGCCTCATCCGCCAGCACCAGTTCCACAAGGTGGAGCTGGTGAAGTTCTCCCAGCCGGAGAAGAGCCTGGAGGAGCTGGAGGCCATGACGGACGACGCGTGCGACATCCTCCGCCGCCTGGGGCTGCACCACCGCGTGATGCTGCTGTGCACCGGGGACATGGGCTTTGGCGCCCGGAAGACCTACGACATCGAGGTCTGGCTGCCCGGCCAGGGGGCGTACCGCGAGATTTCGTCCTGCTCGGACTGCGGCGACTTCCAGGCCCGCCGCGCGAAGATCCGCTTCCGCGCCCAGAAGGGGGACAAGCCCCAGATGGTGCACACCCTCAACGGCAGCGGGCTGGCCGTGGGGCGCACGAGCATCGCCATCCTGGAGAACTACCAGCGGGAGGACGGAAGCGTCGCCATCCCGGAGGCGTTGGTGCCGTACATGGGCGGGCTGAAGGAACTTCGCCCCCTGTAGTCAGGCGGATGGGGCCCCCGACGTAAAAAAAGGGGCCAACATCTCGCTTGCCACGCGGAAGAAATGATGTAGAAGGGCGGCCCCACGGGCGCGGTTGGCCCGCCGGGAACCGAGCGGCACCTGCTGTGGAGGCGTGGCCGAGCGGTTGAAGGCAGCGGTCTTGAAAACCGCAGAAGGTGAAAGCCTTCCGTAGGTTCGAATCCTACCGCCTCCGATTTTGAGCTTGAGTTTCGTGGTTCTTTGACAGAGAAGAGTTGGAGAGATGGCCGAGAGGCTGAAGGCACAGGTTTGCTAAACCTGCATACTCGAAAGGGTATCGAGGGTTCGAATCCCTCTCTCTCCGCCACTTGATGTAAAGCAGCAGCCGGAAGAAATGCTCCCTTAGCTCAGCTGGATAGAGCGTCGGACTACGAATCCGAAGGCCGGAGGTTCGAATCCTCCAGGGAGCGCCACTTCTTCTTTTGGCGCGCACGTAACATGAGTGACGACATCGCTTTCATGCAGCAGGCTTTAGAGCTCGCGCGGGAAGCGGCTTCACTCGGTGAAGTTCCGGTGGGTGCTGTGGCGGTGCTGGACGGAAACGTCGTGGGCACGGGCTACAACCGCCGTGAATGCGACCGAAACCCCTTTGCTCATGCTGAGATGCTCGCGCTGGCGGCCGCAGCGAAAGCTCGCGATGCGTGGCGACTCTCCGGGGTGACCCTCTACGTGACGCTGGAACCGTGTGCGATGTGCGCCGGTGCGCTGGTTCAGTCTCGTGTCACCCGACTCGTCTTTGGTACAATGGACCCGAAAGCGGGCGCGGTCGGCTCGCTGTACAACCTGGTGGAAGAGCCCCGGCACAACCACCGGCTTCAGGTGACAAGCGGCATCCTGGCGGACGACAGTCGCCAGCTTCTCAAGACGTTCTTCGAGCGCTTGCGCGCGAAGCGACGTGAAAACTGAATATCTGGAGAGCTGGCCGAGTGGTCGAAGGCACCTGACTCGAAATCAGGCGTACCGGCAACGGTACCGTAGGTTCGAATCCTACGCTCTCCGCTCCAAAGTCTCTGGAGAGGTGGCCGAGCGGTTGAAGGCACACGCCTGGAACGCGTGCATATCTGAAAGGGTATCGTGGGTTCGAATCCCACCCTCTCCGTTGTTAGCTTCGAAGTAGCGATTTTGTGGTCGGGACAACGTGGGGGCGCGAACCCCGCCAGGTCCGGAAGGAAGCAACGGTAGCGTACTTCCGCGTGTGTCCCGGCCGTTCTGTTTCACCTGAAGCGCCGACATCCCTCCGGGGATGCCGGCGCTTCGGCTTTGCGGGCTTGCCCTCCCCTGCCCGTCCTCCCTGACGCCCCCTTCAGTCGCGGGCGAGGATGGTCTCGCGCCCCACCTCGCGGACGACGCGGAAGCCGGCGGCCTGGAGCTCCGGCAGGGCCCGGCCCTCGAAGGTGACGGCGCGGTTGAAGGCGCGGTCCCGGATGGAGGCCTGGAAGGCCGCGTCGTGGGGCCAGTCGCAGGTGCGCCAGGGGATGTTCTTGCCGATGTAGAAGAAGCCCCCGGAGCCCCACAGCCCCTCGTTGACGATGAGCAGCCCCGTCGCGTCCCCCCGCGTGGCCCGGACGATGGCGCGGAACTGGTCCGCGCGAAGGTCGCTGGAGGGAAAGCCCCGCCCGTGCAGGAAGCCCAGGGCCAGGGCGAGCACCGCCGCCCCGTTCCTCGGGCCCTGCCGGGGGAGCGTGGTGATGGAGGCGGCCAGCTGGGCCGCGGCCGCGAGCAGCGCCACCACCAGCCCCGGGTAGAGGAAGCGCTCCTCCTTGTGCGGCGTCGTCAGGAGGACGGCGGTGTAGACGGCCGCGCAGGTGAGCGGCAGGGACAGCGCGCGGAAGCGGACCAGGGGCTTCAGCGACAGGGGCACGGCCGCCCAGGCCCACAGCGGCACGGCCTGGAGCAGCGGCTCCCAGTAGAAGTCCGGCGGTGAGGCGCCAAACGCGGCGGCCGCCTTCCCGGAGAGGACGTTGTAGTCCACGTAGGCCAGGAACGAGTGGAAGGGCTGGCCCCAGGTGGCCCAATCCAGCAGCCCCAGGCCCCCGGCGACCACCAGTCCGCCCACGCAGGTGAAGGCGAGCAGCCGCCACCTGCGGGCCACGGCCAGCCACCCGAGCGCGGCCACCACGAAGAGGGCGGACGGGTAGCGCGTCACCACGGCGAGCCCCAGGGCCAGGCCGCCCAGGAGCCCGGCCCTTCGCACCCGGGAGGCCACGCCGGTGTCCGGCCGGTCCAGGGCCTCCATGGCCACGAGGAGGAAGGACGCGGAGAAGGACTCGGACAGGGTGCGTCCGGCGAAGAGGAGCACCGGCGCGCTCAGCCCCACGAGCAGCACCGCGAGCGCCCCACCCCAC
>NZ_RAWL01000451.1:0-6804 GCF_003668885.1 Corallococcus sp. AB049A
CCCCAAGTCTAAAGGCCAGCCCCCACGCCCGCCGGGACCCGGCCTGGAGGGCAGTCCATGTGTCCGGAAACGACGCCGTCAGGAGGACGTCCGCCTGGCTTTCGGACGTTCGAGCCCTCGCAGGCCCGCATCCTTCAACCGGCGCCGCGCCTGGGCCGCTGGAAGCCCCGTGAAGTGCATGGCCAGCGCCAGCTTCACGTTGTCCCCCGCGGCCTGGAGCAGCGCCTCCGCTTTCGCCGGAGGCAGGTCCGTCAGCTCCGAGACCATCCGCGCCGCGCGGGCCCGCAGCTTCGTGTTCGTGGGGCGCACGTCCACCATGCGCCCCCGGTACACGTGGCCCAGCGACACGAAGGCCGCGGTGGTGATGGCGTTGAGCACCAGCTTCGTCGCCGTGCCCGCCTTCAGCCGCGTCGAGCCCGCCACCACCTCCGGCCCCGTGAGCGCCAGCACCACCGTGTCCGCGCGCATGCCCGGCCTGGGCGGGTTGCAGCACACCAGCACCGTGCGCGCCCCACGCTCGCGGGCCTCGTCCAGCGCGCCCCGGACGTACGGCGTGGAGGCGGACGCGGAGATGCCGCACACCACGTCCCGCGCCGTCGCCCGGAAGGCCCGTACGGCCCGGGCTCCCGCGCCGGCGTCGTCCTCGGCGCCCTCCACGGCGCGCGTCAGGGCCTTCCGGCCGCCCGCGATGGCCGCCTGGATCCGCGTCGCCGGGACACCGAAGGTGGGGGGACATTCGCTCGCGTCGAGCACGCCGAGCCTGCCGCTGGTGCCCGCGCCCACGTAGAGCAGCCGGCCGCCAGCGCGCAGCGCTTCCGCCACGGCCCGGGCCGCCGCCGCGATGGACGGCAAGGCCTCACGGACCGCGCGCAGCGCGATCAGGTCTTCTTGATGCAACCGTCGGACGACCGCCTCGACAGGGAGGAGGTCCAGGTCATCCGCGCGGGGATGGAGCCGTTCGGTGGGCGGAAGCGCGGACTTTCGAGCGCGCGACATGCCCACCGGATGGCTCCCGGACTTCAGGCGGCCTTGGTCACCTTGCCCGCCTTGATGCAGCGGGTGCAGGCCAGGACGCGCTCGATGCTGCCGCTCACGTTCGCGCGCACCTTCTGCAGGTTCGGCAGGGTCCGCTTCTTGGTCTTGTTGTTCGCGTGGCTGACGTTGTTACCCACCAGCGGACGCTTCCCACAGAGGTCGCACTTCCACGCCATGACTGCTAACTCCTTGAAAACTGGGGCGTTCGACAGCAGCCCATAAAAGAGCGGCGGACCCTACCAGAAACAGGCCGGAAATCCAGCCGGATCCGACCCGGGACCTATCCCTTGAGCGGATCCTTCTTCTTCAACATGTCCTGCACCAGCTTCGCGGCGCGCATCCCCGCCAGCAGCTCGCCCTCCAGGCCCAATCCGGGCAGGACCTCGCGGCCGGCCAGGATCACGTTCTTCGCCGGCGTGCGCTGCTTCAACCCCGTGACGCCCAGGAAGGCTTCCGTTTCGAAGCTGTAGAGCGGGTGGGGCATGAGCCGGCTGCCGCGCACTCCCCCGGCGTCCAGATAGGGGACCGAGCGCAGCGCGCGGTGCTGCTTCGTGAAGGGCATCAGCCGGTCCAGGTGCTCGTCGATGCGCGCGGCCAGCGCCCGGAGGTGCTCCTCGCCCTCTTCGCGCGCGGTGGCCGGGACGAAGGCGCCCGCGCACACCACGCGCACGCCCTCCATGTCCTTCTGGCCCGAGCCCCCGGTGGTGCGCGCCGGGTGCTGCTGCACGAGCAGCGGGCCCAGCTCCGCGTCCTGCGTGTCCACGAGCACCAGCTCGCCCATGCCGCGCGGGAGCGCCGCCTCCGGCACGACCCAGTTCACGCTGAAGAGCAGCGACTTGATGTTGGACTGATCCAGGTGCTCCAGCAGGCCCCGGTTGTGCTTCTTGTCCGTCACCAGCCGGCGCAGCGCCCCGGAGTCCGTGGCCGTCACCAGGCACGACGCGCGGTACAGCGTGTCCGAGCGGACGAGCTTCACGCCGGAGAACTTGCTGCCGTCGAACGCCAGCTCCTCGACGATGAAGCCCGCCGGGTTGTCGCGGCCCAGCACGTCGCCGCCCAGCTCCGTCAGCCGCCGGGTGAGCACGTCGCGCAGGGCGTCCATGCCGCCGGGGTACGTGGACGGTCCGGTGAGCACCTGGGACAGGGCGCGCGTGTGCGCCAGGGGCGCGGTGGGCTTCTCCAGGTGCACGAGGAAGGGCAAGAGGCCGCGCACCAGCGACAGCGCCGGCTCCTCCCCAGCGAGCCGGGGCGGGGCGTCCAGGCCCGGGTGCTCCTTGATCTGCCCCTTGAGCTTCCAGCCCTCGAAGAAGCCGTCGGGCGGCAGCTGGGGACCTTCCTTGAAGAAGGCGTCGGTGGCCTCGTGCTGCGCGGCGCTGCCCGCGAGCGCGCCCTGGATGCCCTCGCCGGCCTCGCCGAACTCGCGCGTCAGCTCCGCGCGGCGGCGGGCGGCGTCTCCCCTCAGGTCCACCCGGTTCCTGGGCAGCACCAGCTGCAGCTCCGGCACGTGGGGGCGCAGCGCGCGGCCGATGGCGGTGGACAGGCCCAGCTCGTTGAGGGCCTCGTCCACGGCGGGCATCGCCTTGAGGGGCGGCGCGACGAAGGGGGCGTAGGGCAGCACGAAGCCGTCGTGCTCGTAGCCGGGGCCCATGCCGTCGTGCTCCACCAGCAACACGCGGTGGTTGCGCTTCGCCAGGAGCGCGGCGGCGAGCGCGCCTCCGACCTGGCTGCCCAGCACGATGACGTCGTACACGTGCCGGGACGGGCCCGAGGGGAGCTTGAGTTTGGCGGCGGACGTCGACATGGCCGCCGAACACTACACAACGTCACCGCGTCTGGCGCCCTTTTGGCGTCCCGGCTTCCAGGGGGGCGGCCCGGCGGGGTGGGGCGCGCGAGCCCCCCTCTCAGGCCCTGGAGCTGAACAGGCGCGCCAGCAGCTCCGGGGGCAGCGAGTCGAAGTCCGGCGCGGTGTAGTGGGCTCCGGCCTGCTTCAGCGCCTCCGCGGTCGTGGTGGTGGTGATGCCCACGGTGACCATGCCGGCGGCGCGCGCGGACAGCACGCCGTTGATGGCGTCCTCGAAGGCGAGGCACGACTCCGGGGGGACCTGCAGTGCCTTCGCCGCGGCCAGGAAGATGTCCGGCGCGGGCTTGCCGCGCGTCACCTGTTCGGCGCCGACGACGGTGGTGAAGAGGGGCCGCACGGCGAGCCCGTCCAGCACCAGCTCGCGGTTGCCCTGCGGCGCGGCGGTGGCCACGGCCAAGGGCAACCTCGCGTCTCGCAGGCGGTGGAGGAAGCCCTCCGCGCCCCGGTGCAGCGCCAGGTAGGGCCGGTAGATGGCGCGGTAGTGGGACTCCTTCTCCTCGGCGAGCGCGTTCAGCTCCGCGACGGAGAGAGTGCGGCCCAAAAGCTGCGGCAGGATCTCTTCGTTCTTCTTGCCGGCGAACTCGTTCTGGAACCGTTCCGCGGTCAGTCCCTCCAGCCCGAGCTTGCGGGCGAGCGTCACCCACGCGCGGTTGTGGAAGTCCATGTTGTCGACGAGCGTGCCGTCCATGTCGAAGACGGCGGCGAGCAGGGGGGCGGCTGCGGGAGTCATGTTCTCCCCAATACCGATTTCCGCCGCCATGTCACCCCTGAATCTCCCGTGCGAGCCCCTTCCAGGCTGATATCCCCCACGGCATGAGCGACGACGTGCTGCTGGAGACGCGGGGCGCGGTGGGACTGGTCACCCTGAACCGGCCGAAGGCCCTCAACGCGCTCTCCCTGGAGATGTGCCGGGCGCTGCATCCCCGGCTGGACAGCTGGGCGGCGGAGCCGTCGGTGAAGGCGGTGGTGATCCGGGGCGCGGGCGGCCGTGCCTTCTGCGCGGGAGGGGACGTGCGCGCGGTGGCTGCTTCGGTCGCACGCTCGGATCCGTCGCTGTCGCGTGAGTTCTTCCTCGCCGAGTACGCGCTCAACCACCGGATCCACCACTTCCCGAAGCCGTTCATCGCGCTGGTGGACGGGATCTGCATGGGCGGCGGGTTGGGGCTGTCCGTGCACGGGGCCTTCCGCGCGGTGACGGAGAAGCTGTTGCTCGCGATGCCGGAGACGGCCATCGGCATCTTCCCGGACGTGGGTGGCGGCTGGTTCCTGCCGCGCTTCCCGGGCGAGGCGGGGACGTACCTGGGGCTCACCGGCGCGCGGTGTGATGCAGCGGATGCGCTGTGGCTGGGCTGCGCGACACATCGGGTGGACTCGTCGAGGCTGGAGGACGTGGTGGGCGCGCTGGTGGCCGCGGATTGGAGCGGGCCGGGGCGCGAGGTGGCGGCGCGCGTGCTCCAGGGCTTCCATCAGGACGCGGGGGCTTCGGGGCTCGCGGCGCGGGCGGAGGTCATCGACCGGTGCTTCCAGGGGGACCGCGTGGAGGACATCCTCGCGGCGCTGGAGCGCGAGGGGACGGCGTGGGCGGAGGAGACCCGCGCGACGCTGCTGCGCATGTCGCCCACGAGCCTGCGGGTGACGCTGCGGCAGCTGCGCATCGGGCGTGGGCAGGACTACGACGCGACGGCGCGCATGGAGTACCGGTTGAGCCAGGCGCTGACGCAGCGGCCCGACTTCCAGGAGGGGATCCGCGCGGTGCTGGTGGACAAGGATCAGAAGCCGCGCTGGAGCCCGGCCACGCTCGCGGAGGTGAGCGACGCGGAGGTGGAGGCGTGCTTCGCGCCCCGGCCGGGTGACGAGCTGGAGTTGCCCACACTGGGCTGACTACAGATCCTCGTCGCTCACGACAGTGCGCCCATCCGCGCGCAGCAGCGCGGTGGTGATGCCTTCACCGGGGCGCAGCACGCCTGACTCGTAGACGCGCTGGCTGCCGCACGACGGGCTCTTCTCCTTCAGGAGCGCCACCGTGGCGTCGAAACGCTGTGCGGCCTCCAGCGCCTGACGAGCACCGTCCTGGAACTCGGGGGTGCGGTCCTCGCGCGTCTCCCGCGTGAGGGCCCGTGCACGGCCGGCCCAGACGTCCACGCCCGTGCCGCCCGCCAGGTCCACGGGAGGCCGTGGAATGCCCAGGCCCGCGGCGGCCTCCGGGCACATGGGGATGACGGCCTTTCCCTCCAGCGCCGCCAGCACGCGCTCCGAACGCTGTGAGCGCCCGTCGTAGCGGCACGCCTCGCCCAGGAGACACGCGCTGACCAGCACCGTGGGTGCCGCGCGCAGGGCCTCCCGGCGAGCATCACGGGCTGACGCCTCGCTTGGATCCGACGGCTCCACCGGCTTCGTCACCTCGGGGCACCCGGGCTGCGAAGCGCCGTGCCGTCACCGGTCACCCGCGCGTCCACCTTCGTGCGCGTCCCGTCCAGCGTCACCGCGCCCGTCACCGCCAGCCTCACGGCCAGCGGATACAGCCGGTGCTCCTCCGCGAGGATGCGCGCGCTCAGGCTCGCCTCGTCGTCCTCCGGCAGCACGGGGACGGCCGCCTGCGCGATGATGGGGCCCGTGTCCGTGCCCGCGTCCACGTAGTGCACCGTGCACCCGGCCACCTTCACGCCGCGCTCCAGCGCCTGCTTCTGTGCATGCAGGCCCGGGAACGCGGGCAGCAGGGAAGGGTGGATGTTGAGCACGCGCCCCGGAAAGCGCTTCAGGAAGTCCGCGCTCACCAGCCGCATGAAGCCCGCCAGGCACACCCACTCCACGCCCGCGTCCGCCAGCACGCCGAGCACCGCCGCCTCGAAGTCCGCCTTCGCCCCGAAGCCCTTGTGGTCCACCACCTCCGCGCGCACGCCCGCCTTCCGGGCGCGCTCCAGCGCGAACGCCGTGGGCACGTTCGACAGCACGCACGCCACCTCGGCCGGGTAGTCCGCCTGCCCGGCCGCGTCGAGCAGCGCCTGCAGGTTGCTCCCGCCGCCGCTGACGAGCACCCCCAGCCGCGCCCGCCTGGCGCTCATGGGTCGATGACCGCCGTGGCCTCGCCCTGGCCCGCTTCCACCCGGCCCACCTCGGACGCCTCCACGCCCCGGGCGCGCAGCACCTCCAGCGCCTTCGCCACGTCCTCCTTCGCCACCACGACGATGAGGCCCAGGCCCATGTTGAACGTGCTGAACATCTCGTCGCGCGCCACGCCGCCCGTCTTCGCGATGAGGTCGAAGATGGCCGGCTTCTTCCACGTGGACTCTTGCAGCACCGCGCGCGTCCCGTCCGGCAGGCAGCGCGGCAGGTTGCCCGGGATGCCGCTGCCGGTGATGTGCGCCATGCCCTTCACCTTCACCACCTGGCACAGCGCGAGCGCGTCCTTCACGTAGATGCGCGTGGGCTCCAGGAGCGCGTCACCCAGCGGCCGGTCCAGCCCCGGCGGCGTCATGTCCAGGGGCAGCTTCGCGTCGTCCAGCAGCACCTTGCGCGCCAGCGAGTAGCCGTTGCTATGCAGCCCCGATGACGTCAGGCCGATGAGCGCGTCCCCCGGCTTCACCGTCTTGCCGTCGATGATGGCCGAGCGCTCCACCACGCCCACGCAGAAGCCCGCGACGTCGTACTCGCCCCGCGCGTAGAAGCCCGGCATCTCCGCCGTCTCCCCGCCCAGGAGCGCGCACCCCGCCTGCTCGCAGCCCAGGGCGATGCCCTTGACCACCTCCGCCGCGGCGTCCACCTCCAGCTTCCCCGTGGCGAAGTAGTCCAGGAAGAACAGCGGCTCCGCGCCACAGGTGAGGATGTCGTTCACCGACATGGCCACCAGGTCGATGCCCACCGTGTCGTGGCGCCCGGCGAGGAAGGCCACCTTCAGCTTGGTGCCCACC
>NZ_RAWL01000452.1:0-6796 GCF_003668885.1 Corallococcus sp. AB049A
GGCCCACCCTTGGCCGCGCGAATCAAGACGCCCGGGCCTCCCTGCGCCGCAGGAGCGCCGTGAACAGCGCGAGCCCCAGCGACACCAGCACACTCGTGATGAGGAAGAAGAGGACCTCCTCCAGCGGAACGGCGCCGATGTACACGCCCACGTGGCGGCCCTCGCCGAAGTTCCAGATGCCGGTGGAGATGGCCAGGTGGTCCGCGATGGACAGGTAAACGCCGATGACGAACGCGGGCGGCAGCACCGCGCGCAGCACCTCGCCCGAGCGGGACTTGTAGTGCATCACGAGCGCCGCCAGCTGGAGGGCGATGACCGGCAGCGTCCACGCCAGCAGGTGGATGAGGTACGCCCAGCGCGTCTCCATCATGGCGACACCTCGCGAGGCCCCAGGGTCCGTTTCACGGGGACGGGCTTCTGTTCCTGGAGCACGGGCTTCCGGGCCAGCACGCGCTCCAGCCGGTCGCGCGCCCACAGGCCCACGAGCAGCGTCTGGAGGCCGAAGAAGAGGTACTCCTCCAATGGCAGCCAGCCCAGCTTCACGCCCCAGATGCGCTCCGGGTCGAAGCCCCACAGGCCCCACTTCACGGCCATGTTGTCCCACGGCGACGTGGCCGCGTAGACGATGATGAGCAAGAGGCCCATGGGCGCCAGCCCCCGCCACGACAGCGTGCGGCGGTAGCGCACGAGCAGGAACAGGATGGGCAGCACGACGAAGAGGCCCAGGAAGCGCGCGTAGGTCATCCCGGGCCTCCACTCCATTGCGGCGTCACGCGCACCATGCGTCCCCCGGCTTCCAGCGCGTAGGTATGGCCGCGCCAGGTCACCCGTCCCTGCCGCGTCAGCGAAGCCACGAAGGCCGCGAGCAGCAGCAATTCCCCCTGCAACCAGTCCGTCAGCGCGTGGCCCGTGTCCGTCTCCTCGGGCACGCGGCTGAGCGCGGCGAGGCGCAGCGACAAGAGCGTGCGCACGGCGACGAGCGCCGCCACCGCGAGCCAGACGGCGCCCTCATGGAGCCACGCGGCCAGCAGCAGCAGCGGCACGGTGGGCGTGAAGAGCAGCGGCACGGTGGGATACAGGCCGGGCCGGTGGCTCGCGAGCACCTGCATCCAGCGCGTGAAGCGCTCCAGCGGCACGCGCCAGGGCGTGCCGTGGGCGACGGGCACCCACGCGGGCGCGGGGCTCAGCGCCACGTCCAGGCCGTGCGCGTGCAGCCGCTTCGCCAGCTCCAGGTCCTCGCCGATGTGGTCCGACAGTCCGGCCAGCTCCTCCGCCGCGCGCGGTGACAGCCCCAGGGCCTTGCCACACACGGCCTGCGCGCCCGCGCTCATCGCATGCAGCGCGCGGAAGCTGTGGTGCGTGTAGCGAAGCAGCCCCGCCATCGCGCGGCCGGCCGCGTCCACCGCGCCCACGGGCGTGGGAGCCGCGGTGCTCAAGGCGGCACCGGCCGCGAGCGGAGCGGCGAGTCCCTCCACCAGCGCGCCCGTCACCGCCACGTCCGCGTCCACCGCGAGCACCACGCGCCCCCGGACGTCCAGCGTCTCCAGTGCGTAGAGCAGGTGGCCCACCTTGCGGTTGGGGCACACGGGGTCGCTCGGAAGCCAGCGCACGCCCTCGGCCAGGCGAGGACGGTATGGAGACAGCACCACCTGCTCCAGCGGTCCCGCGTAGTCGATGGTCCGCGCCAGGTTCTCCAGCTCCAGTGGCGTCGGTGCGTCCACGGGGCGCAGGAGCAGCACGGAGGGCAGCGGGCCACCGGCCGTCACGGACGCACGGCGATGCAGCCGCGCCAGGGCCACCGCGCTGAAGCCACCGGCCATCACCGTCCACCCGAGCGTGAAGAAGCCGAGCGCGTTCATGCCGTCCTCCCCATGCGCGTGCGGAAGTGCGCCATCCAGCGGATGAACGGGGAATGGAAGCGGCGGAAGTCCGCCACCTCGCCCATCGTGTCGAGCGTGTCCCGCCTCGACTCCAGCCGCGCGTAGAAGGGCGACGACTCCAGCAGGCGCGGCTCGCCCACCACCTCGTTGCCCGTGTGCAGCCTCGCGGGGACCCGCAGGCCCCAGCCCGTCAGGTTCGTGGGACGCGTCTCCGGAGCCGGGCCGCGCTCGCACACCACGCCGTTCGCCCCCGCCACCATGCGCACCGGCGCCACGCCGTCCGGCAGGTGGTAGTCCACCACCGTCTGGTTCGCGTGGTGCGTGCGCGCCCAGTGCCAGCCGGACAGCCGCGCGCCCAGCAGCTCCTGGCCGTGGTTCGTGTCGTGGTAGCCCATGCCCTCCGCCGTCACGCCCAGCGTGGACACCTCCAGCCGGGCCTCCGACCGGGGCGCCAGGGGCTGCCAGTAGTGCGGCAGGCCCGGCATGAGCTGCACCTCCGCGCCCCGCCCCGTCAGCGGCCGCAGCGTCAGGCTGGCGCGCACCGGGCGGCCCCACGGCGCCGTGCCGTCGTCCACGTCCATGCGCACCGTGCCGTCCACCGCGTGCGTCAGCGTGGAGCGGCCAATCCGCAGCCGTCCCGGCCCCTGCAGGTCCACGCCCGGGTACTCGCTCAGCACCCACAACTTGCGCACACCCTGGTGGTAGAGCGCGAAGTTCACCGCGCTGTACGCCAGCGGATGCCCTCCGCGCCGCGCCGCGACGGAGTAGCGCGGTGAGAACAGCGACCCCAGCATGAAGATGCACACCGCGCTGTACGGGCCAGCGGTCACGTCCGCGTAGAACCAGCGGTACGCCCCCGCCGCATCCGGCAGCGCGGGCAGCGCGCACGACTCCGTCACCTCCGGCAGGACACTCTGCGCGAGCACGGGCTTCATGCGCCCTCCCGCAGGTGGTCGGACGCCATCCGCGCCGCGAACCGGCCCGACAGCATCACCAGCGGCACCCCGCCGCCCGGATGCGTGCCACCACCCGCGTAGAACAGCCCCGGCGTGCCGCCCCGGATGCGCGGCCTGCGGAACGGACCGAAGCGGCCGTGCGGCAGGAAGCCGTAGATGGAACCGCCCGGAGCCCCGCGCGCCGCCAGGTCCACCGGCGAGCGCTGCCCCACCACCCGCACGCGACCCTTCAATGCCGGGTAGTACCGCAGGAGCTTCTCGAACATCTGCTCACGCACGCGCGCCGCTCCGGACTCCCACTCGCGCCGGGCCTGCTCCGCCGCGCCCTGCTCCACCGGCATCGCCGGCGCGTTCACCATCACGAACAGCCCCGTGCGGCCCGGCGTCGCCATGCTCGAATCCGTGGCGGACGGGTTGCACACGTACACCGTGGGGTCCGTGGCCAGCTGACCCGCGAAGAGCTCATCGAACTCCTTCCGGTAGTCCCCGCCGAACAGCACCGTGTGGTGCGGCACCGCCGTGCGTCCCTCGACCTCCAGCAGCAGCACGAACCCGGACAGCGACAGCGGCTCCGATTCGCGGCGCAGCGACGCCAGCGGATCCGCGTTCACCACCACGCTGTCGAACACCTCGCCCACGGGCTCCACGCGGTAGCCCCCGGCGATGCGCTCGTAGCGGGCGCGCGTGTCCAGGTGCACCGTCACGCCCAGCCGCCGCACCGCCTGCCCCAGCGCATCCACCAGCGCGCCAATGCCACCGCGCACGTGGTGCACACCGTACGCATGCTCGATGTGCGGGATGAGCGCGAACGCCGCGCTGGACGCGTATGGAGACCCGCCCGCGTAGGTGGCGAAGCGGCCCACGTACTGCCGCAGGTGGTAGGTCTGGAAGTGCTTCGCCGCCAGCTGGTGAAGCGTGTCCAGCTTCATCCCCGCCAGCATCGCGCCAATGCCCCGGCGGGCCACGCGCGTCATGAAGCCGGCCATGCCCTCGAAGGGGGCCTCCAGGTAGGGCTCGCCCGCCGCGCGCCAGATGGCCGCGGCCTCCGCGTAGAAGGAGTGCACGCCCTTGCGCTCCACGGGGCGCAGCTCCGCCGCGCTCTCCGCCATGCGCTCCAGGTCCTTGTACGCCGTGAAGCCGCACCCGTCCGCGAAGTGGTAGGTGCACTGCGGCTCCAGCTCCGTGAACGGCGGCAACAGGTCCAGCGCGTCCAGCTGCTCGAAGGTGCCGCGCACCAGCGCCGGCAACGTGAGCAGCGTGGGCCCCGTGTCCAGCGTGAGCCCCTCCACCGTCACCGCCTGCGCCTTGCCCCCCAGCGACGGGCCGCCCTCGAACAGCGTCACCGCGTGGCCCTCCTTCGCCAGCAGGCCCGCCGCCGTCAGCCCTCCAATGCCGCCGCCAATCACCGCCACGCGAGAGGTCTTCACGGCGAGCCTCCCGTGCCCGTGGGCAAGAGCGGCACCGGCGCGGGTGACGCAGGCAGCGCGATGGCGGCCTCCGGCAGCGCGGCGCGGGGGTTCAGGAACACCTTCGCCGTCAGCGCCAGCTTGCGACCCGTCGTCGTGTGCGCGCGGCCACTGAACACGTCGTAGTCCCGCGCTTCGATGTCGCGCAGGATGTCGCCATAGATGGAGCCCATCAGCCGCACCATGCGCTGGCTGCCAAAGCCGGTGAGGTAGTGCACGCCGGCCGCCGCCCGCGCGTAGTACGCCCGCGCGCGCTGGATTTGGAAGCGCATGAAGTCGCGCCACTTCGCGTCCACCCGGCCCGCGCGAAGGTCGTCCCCGGTGATGCCAAAGGCCCGCAGCTCCTCCGAGGGCAGGTACACCCGGCCGCGCTCCAGATCCTCGCGCACGTCGCGCAGGATGTTGGTGAGCTGCATCGCGCGGCCCAGGTCCGCCGCGGGCTCCACCGCCCGGGCGTCCTCGCAGCCCAGCACCGGCGTCAGCATCAACCCGACGACACCCGCGACCCGGTAGCAGTACAGGTCCAGCTCCGCCCACGTGTCGTAGCGCACCTTCGTCAGGTCCATCTCCATGCCGGAGATGAGGTCCTGGAAGGGCTGCTCCGGAATCCGGTAGTGGTGGATGGAGTGGCGCAGCGCCGCGAACTCGCTCACGTCCCAGGGCGACGGCGCGTCCGCGGACGGCTGACGCGCGGACGGCGGGCCCAGCTCCTTCGACGCCAGCTCCGGCAGCGGCAGGTACACCTCCGCCACGCGCTCGCGAGCCCGGGCCAGGCGCGTCGCCAGGTCCATGGGCGCCTCGCCCGGCAGCGCGCTCTCGCCCGCGTCCACCAGGTCGTCCAGCCGCCGGCAGAAGGCATACAGCGCGAACGCCGCCTTCTTCCGCTGCCCGAAGAGGAGATACGACGCGAAGAAGAAGCTCTTGGCGTGGTGGCGGGTGACGACGCGGGCCCGCTGGTAGCCCTGCTCAATCAGCGCTGGCGAGGCGGTGACGCTCATGCCGCCACCTCCACCGGAGCGCCCGCGCGCGGAGACAGCGTCACGCCCTGCTTGCGCGCCCACGCCGTCAGCCGCTCGGTGACGAGCCGCGCGGAGATGAGCACCGTGGGCAGCCCCGTGCCCGGCTGCGTGGAGGCCCCGACGAAGAAGAGGTTCTTCACGCGAGGGTCCACGTTGGCCGGACGGAAGGGGCCAATCTGGAAGAAGTTCTGCGCCAGCCCGAACGCGCTCCCGCGCGCCAGGTTGTACGTGCCCGCCCAGTCATCCGGGGTGAACACGCGCTCCACCTCGATGTTTGCCTCCAAGTCCGGATGGCCCAGCTCCGCCATGCGCTGGAACACCTTCGCGCGCACCTTGGGGCCCTCCACCTTCCAGTCCAGGTCCGCGTGCTGATGCGGCACCGGCACCAGCACGTAGAGCGAGTCCTTCCCCTCCGGCGCCAGCGAGGGGTCCGTGCGCGTGGGCACGTTGATGTAGAAGCTGGGGTCCTCCGGCACGCGGAAGCGCTGGAAGATGTCGTCGAACGAGCCCGCGTAGTCCCGGCCGAACATCACGTTGTGATGCAGCAGGCCCGGCACCTTCTTCTTCATGCCCAGGTAGAGCATGTAGCCGCTGGACGTGAAGCGAAGCTTCTCCCCGCGCTTGAACGGCGCGTCCTTCGGGTCCAGCAGCTTCTCGTACGCGTACGGCAGGTCCGCGTTGCACAGGACGGCATCCGCGGACACCACCTCGCCGCCTTCCAGCCGCACGCCCGTGGTGCGCCCGCCCCCGGTGAGGATGCGCTCCACCGCGCGGCCGTAGTGCAGCGTCACGCCCTCCTCGCGCGCCAGCCGCTCCAGCGCGAGCGGAATGGCATACAGGCCGCCCTTCGGGAACCAGATGCCCACGCCCAGCTCGGTGAAGGGCAGCAGGCCGTACACCGCGGGCGATTCAAAGGGAGACACGCCCAGGTACATGGTCTGGAACGTCATCGCCGCGCGCAGCCGGTCGTCCTGGAAGAAGCGGCTGACGTCCGCGTACATGCGGCGGTGCGCGCGCGCCTTGAAAATCCTGGCCAGCACGCCCGGGGAGAAGTAGTCGCTCACCCCGTTGAAGTTGCGGCCCACGAAGTGGTCCAGGCTGATGCGGTACTGCTCGCGGCCCTGGGCCATGAAGGCCAGGTAGCGCTGGAAGCAGCCCGGCTCGATGCGCTCCAGCTCGCGGCCCATGGTGCACAGCTCGGACGTGAAGGTGACGTCGGAGCCGTCGCGGAAGTGCACCCGGTAGTTCGGGTCGCACCGCACCAGCGTGAGGTAGTCCTCGATGCGGCGGCCCAGCGCGCGGAAGGTCTCCTCGAACACCTCCGGCATCAGCACGATGGTGGGGCCCACGTCCCAGGTGAAGCCGTCCACCTTCAGCTGGTTGCAGCGGCCTCCCGGGCCGTGCGTCTTCTCGAAGACCTGGACGTCGAAGCCCTGCCGCGCGAGCCTCGCCGCCGCGGCCAGTCCTCCCACCCC
>NZ_RAWL01000453.1:0-6766 GCF_003668885.1 Corallococcus sp. AB049A
GGTGATTTCGGGGATGGGCATGGGGGTTATCTTCTGTTGAGCCGGGAAGGGGTCCGTCAGGTCCCTTGGCTTTTCGGGCGCCAGGGCGTTATGAGGCGCCGTCCACGAGGAGAGTGAAGCACATGGATACTTCTACCGCCGTCGCCGGCACCACGCCGGCCTCCCAGCCCACCACCTCTGGCCCCGTCGTCCTGACGGCCGCCGCCATCGCCCAGGTGAAGACGGTCATCCAGGCCCAGGGCTTCCAGGGTTACTTCTTCTCCATCCGCGTGGTGCCCTCCGGCTGCAGCGGCCTGGGCTACGACCTGAACCTCGTCAAGGAGACGAAGGCGGGCGACCAGACGTGGGAGCAGGATGGCGTGGCCATCGCCACGGACGCGCTGAGCGCCCAGTACCTCTCGGGCACGCACATCGACTACGTCACCAGCATCACCGGCGCGGGCTTCAAGTTCGAGAACCCCAACGCCAAGTCGTCCTGCGGCTGCGGGACGTCGTTCACCACCTGATCCGCCGTCCGGCGCTTCAGGCTGGAAGAAGGGCCGAGGGGACGCCAGACAGGCGTGCCCCCGGCCCTTCGTGCGTTCAGGCGCCGGCCACGGGCTTCATGACCTTCATCCAGTTCTGCTCCCCCCGGCCGCGGTTGCGGCGCTGGGCGCGGCGGGCCTCCGCCTCCTGGAAGGCCTGGCGCTCCGCGTCCGACTCCAGGAGCAGCGGCGGCACGGGCACGCCCTTGCCGTCCTGGCCCTGCGCCACGAAGGTGAGCAGCGCGCTGGTGGTGAGGTGCCGCTCACCGGTGAGCGGGTTCTCCGCGTGCACGGTGACGCCCACCTCCAGCGAGGTGCGGAACGCCGCCAGCACGCGCGCGTGGAGCAGGGCAATCCAGCCCACGCGGATGGGGGCGTGGAAGTGCAGGTCGTCCATGGACGCCGTCACCACGACCTGACGGCAGTGGCGCTGGGCGGCCACGGCGCCGCAGATGTCGATCCACTGCATCACCTTCCCGCCGAACGCGGCGTTCAGGTTGTTGGCGTCCGGAGGGAGGATGAGCTGCGTCATCACCACTTCGGAGTCGCGCGGGCTCTTCGGGCTGAGGTCGTGCATGGCGCGGCGCAGCGTCGCACGAGCGGGGGCGCCGCGTCAGGCGAGGAATGCGGAGACGCGGTCCATGAACTCCTCGCGGCCCTGTCCCTTGCGGATGTCCTGCGTGGACACGTCCACCACCAGGCAGTCCACGCCGTACTTCTCCTGGAGCACCTGGGGGAAGCCCGCGTAGTAGCCGTTGAGGCCCTTGAGGAACTGCTTCCCGATGCCCTTCTCCTCGGCGCGGCCGCGCGTGCGGATGCGCTGGAGGAGCACGTCCTCCGAGGGCACGTCGAAGCAGATGACCTTGTCCGGCCGCACGATGTGGCGCGACAGCCGCTGGAAGTACTCGTAGTACAGGTCCAGCTCCGCGTTCGTCATGTGCCCCAGGCCGTGCAGGTACTTGGCGAAGATTTCCGGGTCCTCGTAGAGCGTGCGGTCCTGCACGCAGCTCTTGCGGACGGAGTGGATGAGCTCGTGGTGCTCCACGCGCCGGATGAGGAACTCCAGCTGCAGCGTGAACGACCACCGCGACATGTCGCCGTAGTAGTCACGCAGGAAGCGGTTGTCGATGACGGGCTCGTCGAACAGCTCGAAGCCGAAGCCCTGGCTGATGAGCTTCGCGGCCGTCGTCTTGCCCGCGCCGATGTTGCCCGCGAGCGCCACGAAGCGCTTGGCGCGAGGCACCTTCACCTTCAGCGTGTTGCGGGCGGCGGGCTTCGTTCCGGCGCCGGCCGGGGGCGAGGCCTTGGACGGGGGCTCGGTGCGGGACGACGCCGGACGCGCGCGGGAGGTGGAGCGGGGCATGGAGCCCGAAGGCTTAACCCGGCTTTCCAGGGGCGTCCATTCGCTGGCGGAGCAGGTCCGGCCGGTCGGTCATGATGCCGCCGATGCCTTCGGCGATGAGCCGGTCCATCTCCGCCGGATCATCCACCGTCCACACGTTGATCCACTTGCCGCGCTCGGCCGCGGCCTTGAGCAGCACGTCGTCCACCAGCCGCACCTCGCCGAAGTACAGCGGCATGTCGAGCACGCTGAAGCGCGCATCCTCCGGCGGCGCCTCGCCCGCCTTGAGCGCCAGGACGAACGCGGCCAGCGCGTCGCGCGGGTAGAAGTGGCACGCGTCGGGCAGCCTTTCATGGAGCCGCTCCGCGATGACGTCCTGCTCGCTGCCCAGGCACACGCGGCCCAGGGCCCCTTCCTCCGTGAGCAGGCGGGCGAGCACCTCCTCCGCGCCCGGCACGTCTGGCTTCAGCTCCACGTTGAGGGGCAGGGTGGGGAAGGCGCGCAGCACCTCGCGAAGCGTGGGCAGGCGAATGCCCTGGCCCCGGAAGGGGAAGGTGCGGCCCCCGTCCGGGGTGAAGCGGTGGCCCGCGTCCAGCTTGCGCAGCTCCGCCAGCGTGAGCGCCGCGAGCGGACCGGCTCCGTCGGTGCAGCGCTCCAGCGTGTCGTCGTGCGCGACAATCACTTCGCCATCGCGCGACAGGTGCACGTCCAGTTCCAGCATGTCCGTGCGGTGCGTGTGGACGGCGCGCTGGAAGGCCTCCAGCGTGTTCTCCGGCGCGAGCAGCGCTCCGCCGCGGTGCGCGATGTGGAGCGTGGGCTTGAGCCCATGGAGAAAGATGTCGCGCGGCAGCATGATCCACCTATTCCTGAATTGACGATGATGTGACGAACAGGGCCTCGGTCCGTTCCTTGCCGGCCCTACGAAGCCACCGGTATAAGGGCCTGAATCCTCAGCCCGACCGGCGTCGGACTTCAACAACGACGGCGCCCTTCACCTCCCGGAGAGAAACGAATGGAACTGCGCACGAAGCTGGGCGCCGCGGCACTCCTCGCTGCCGCCGCGATGGCGACCGCCGCCGGCTGTGGCGGTCGTGATGATGAGAACCCCACCCCCACGCCCGACGCTGGCTGCACGGGCGTGTGCAGCACCGACGCGGGCAGCGATGCTGGCTTGGACGCGGGCACGGACGCGGGCACGGCGAACCAGATCGCCGCGACGCGCAAGCTGACGTTCGGCACCAAGGCGACCCTGCGCGACGTGGTCATCACGGGTGTCCACTACGAGAAGCTGGGCACGAGCTCGGAGTGGCGCTCGTACTTCTGGGTGACGGATCCGGCCGCTCCGAAGGAGGGCCTCTTCATCCACAAGTTCTACTCGGACACTCCGAACACGTACCACCCGCAGGTGGGCGACACCGTCGACATCGCGGGCTACTTCGGCACGGAGCCCAACTACGAGCCCTTCACTGGCCGTCGCCACCACCTGGCCAACCAGCGCACGCCCCCGATCCCGCTGGCCATCACGCCCAAGACGACGGATGCGGGCACGGCGAACCTGCCGCCGGCCAACGAGGTGACGGTGGATGACCTGACGGCGTCGCTCGCGGCGGCGCAGAACAGCGCGTCCTACCTGGGCACGCGCGTCCACCTGGCGGGTCCGCTCACGCTGACCAACGCGCAGCCCACCCAGCTGCAGCGCCTGGACTCAGCTGACGCCGGCACCCTCTACTACGGCTTCGAGGTCACCGGCGGCATCCTCGTGTACCACGACAAGACCCGTGACCGGTCCGGCGACGGCGGCACCCGCTGCGACTACCAGAAGGCGGCCCTGGACGGCGGAGCGGTGACGTTCCCCAACGGCATCAGCGGCGTCTGGGATACCTACACCTTCGCGCCCTGCAAGGACGGCGGCACGGACATCACCGGCTGCGGCGACAACATCGCCGACAGCGGCGTGCCGGGCCTCGACGACAAGCGCTACACCTACACCCTCATCCCGCAGGACTGCGCGGACCTGCCGGGCCAGGTGGACGGCGTGGCCTTCCCGTAATCCTCCGCCAGCTGACGTCTTCCCCGTCCGCCTCCCAGGGCCCTGTGGCCCTGGGGGGCGGTCGTGTTTCAGGGGCCCGAAAGTTCGCGTGGCCCGCCGGGCCTGCCTAGAGTCCGGCGCCGGGCGGGTCGGTCGGCTCCCCCCGGGGCGGGATTGCAGGTAGGCTCCGGACACGCTTCAAAGTTCCACCCGCGGCCCGCACCTTCCACGTCCTTGAGCTCGCCCCAGACGGCCACCCCGTTCGGCAGATACCTGCTCATCAAGCGCCTCGCGCTGGGCGGGATGGCGGAGCTTTTCCTGGCGCACAAGCCGCCGGATCCGACGCTGGTGGTCATCAAGCGGATCCTCCCGTACCTCTCCGAGGAGCCGGAGTTCGTCCAGATGTTCCTGGACGAGGCGCGCATCGCCGCCCAGCTCCATCACCCCAACATCGTGCAGGTGCACGAGCTGGGGAAGGAGGGGGACAACATCTTCATCTGCATGGAGTACGTGGAGGGCGTGGACCTGCGCCGCGTGCTCGCGGAGGAGCACAAGTTCGGCGCCTCCATGCCGTACGGCGTCGCGGCGAAGATCTGCGCGGCCATCGCGGCGGGCCTGGACCACGCGCACTTCAGCCGAGGCGTGGACGGGCGCCCCCTGGAGTTGATCCACCGGGACGTCTCTCCGCAGAACGTGATGATTTCGTACGACGGGCGCGTGAAGCTCGTCGACTTCGGCATCGCCAAGGCCGGCGCGTTCATGGAGCGCAGCAAGCCGGGCGTCATCAAGGGGAAGTTCCTCTACCTGTCGCCGGAGCAGATCCTCCAGGAGCGGTTGGATCACCGCGCGGACATCTACGCGCTGGGGGTGATGCTGTACGAAATCACCACCGGCAAGCAGCCCTTCCACCGCCCCACCACGGAAGGCATCCTCTACGCCATCCGCTACGAGGAGCCGTCGCCGCCGCACCTGGTGCGCCCGGACTACCCGGAGGCCCTGTCGCGCATCGTGATGCGGTGCCTGGTGAAGGACCGCACCCAGCGCTACCAGCGGGCGTCCGAGGTGCGCGACGACCTGCAGGCGTTCCTCGCGTCGGGCGTGCTCAAGCAGAGCCTGGACGTGGCGGGGTACATCGCGCGGCTGCTGGGGGAGAAGGAGGAGCGCACCGTGCTCCACATCCCCCCGGCGAAGCGCGCGGGCCGGCACGAGGCCACGCTGCCGCTGCCGGCCCTTCGCACGCCGCTGCCGCCGCCGGTGCCCGACCTGCCGGAGGACACCGCCGCGCGCACGCTGCCCCTGGCGGACGTGGAGGACACCGCCGCGCGCACGCTGCCCCTGGCGGACGTGGAGGACACCGCCGCGCGCACCCTGCCGCTCGCGGGGGACGAGGACACCGGCGCGCGCACCCTGCCGCTGGGCGGGACGGCTTCGCAGCTCCGTGGGCCTTCCGCGCTGACGCCGGCGGGGCTGGTGTCGCGGCCTCCCGCGCGGCGGCCCACGGCGGAGGCGGCCGCGCTGCGCGCCTGGGACGCGGAGGAGAAGGAGCCCGAGACGCAGATGGCGCTGCCGCGCGACCTGCCCTTGGGACGGGACGACGACGAGGACGACGATGGCGAGTCCACCGCGGTCGGCACGATGCCCGGGGCTCCCTCGCCGCGCCGCCACCTGGAGCCCGTGTTCGAGGATGAGGCGTGGGACGAGGAGGCGCAGGAGGAGGACGAGGACGCCGACTCCACCGTGCCGCTGCGCGCGCGCCGTCCCCGGCCGGTCGCGCCCACGCCTACGCCAGCCCGGCGCAACGGCCCTCCGGAGGCCACCGCGCGCTCCGGGGCAGGAGAGCGGGGCGCCTCCGACCGTTCCCGGCGTCCTTCGTCCGGCGTGGCCATGCCGCGTGGGAGTGGGGCCTCGGATGATCCCTTCGCGCCCTCGCCGCGACGCCCTCAGCCCTCCGCGTCGGAGGGGCGCGCCACCACGCCGGCCCCGCGCCGGACGGGCATGGCGTCCGCCGATGATGGCCGCTCCGAACCGCTGTCGTCCGGTCCCCGCCGCATGGGGGACGACGCCCGCTCCGAACCTCTGTCATCCGGCCCGCGCCGCATGGGGGACGACGGCCGCGAGCCGCTGTCGTCCGGTCCCCGGCGTATGGGAGACGACGGCCGCGCCGAACCGCTGTCGTCCGGTCCGCGCCGTATGGGTGGCGACGGACGCGTGTCGCAACCGCCGGGCCCGCGTCGGCCGGGTTCGGCGTCCAGCGACGCGAACCGCGCCGCTCCGCCTTCGGGCCCCGGGGCTCGCAACGTGCGCCCTCCGCCCCGGCCTGCTCCCGAGGACGACGAACGCTTCAACACCGACCCCGGCCCCTCCGGGGTGAGCCTCACGGACCCGACGCCCGTCACGACCGGTGACCCGGACGACGACGAGTCCACCATCGGGTTCCAGCCGCCGCGAAGGCCGCCACCCCGGCGGGCCGTGCGCGCTCCCGTCGACGAGGACGAGGCCTACGACGACGAGGGGCCCGATACGCTCGACGCCTCCGGGGCGCCCCGGCGCTCTCGCACCGTGCTGTTCGTCGCGGGCGCGGTGCTCGTGGCCGTGCTGTGCCTGGGGCTCGCCTGGATGATGGGCCTGTTCAGCCCCGACGCGCAGTCGCCTCCCGCGCCCATGAAGGGGCCTCCGGCGGGAGGCCCGGCGCGGCCCGGGCCCCAGGGCTCGGCCCCCGTGAAGGCGCCCGCGCCACCTGCCCCGGCCGAAGCCGCGCCGGCGAAGTCCCCGGACGCCGCCCTCGCGGACTCCGCCACGCAGCCGAAGTCCGTGGCTCCCGCCTCCACGGAACCCGCCGCGATGACGCCGGACGGGGGACTCGCGATGGCC
>NZ_RAWL01000454.1:0-6741 GCF_003668885.1 Corallococcus sp. AB049A
CGCCTGAACGGCGCTGACTGGACGCGGCCAGGAGCGGGCGCGCTAGGGTAGGACCATGCGAGCGACCCGGTCATGGCTGGCCCTCCTCACGGCGGCAATCGCGCTGGCGGGCTGCACGAAGCACGTGGACACCCGGGTGGCCGGGGACGACGACGCGACCCTCGACGGCCTCGAGGCCCGCCTCGACGAGCTCCGCGCCCGCGAGCAGGGCGACGACCTGACCTGCGCCGAGCAGTGCGACATCTCCACGCGGACGTGCGCCACGGCGGAGGAGCTCTGCGGGCTCGTGGAGCGGCAGGCGGACCGGGACGACCTGCCGCCGCGCTGCGCCAGGGCCCGCGAGCAGTGCGCGGGCGCGAACGACGGCTGCACGCGGTGTCAGGCGCCCTGAAGAACCGTCCATGCGCCGGCTGAGACTCCGTGCCTATGATGGGTCGGATTGAGGAGCCTCCCCATGAACACCCGTCTCTCGTTGATGCTTGCTGCCTCGTCGCTCCTGCTGGCGGCCCCTGCCCTCGCGGAGGACGAAGGCCTGACGCCGGAGAAGGTGGCGGCCATCCAGCGCGATGAGGCCGCGGCCCAGGCCAAGGTGAACGCCGAGTACGGCAACCGCAAGCCGTCGGAGATGAGCAACGCCGAGCGCGGCCAGGCCATCCGGGACCAGCAGAACGAAGCCGCCAAGGTCATGGAGAAGCACGGCATCTCCGCGAAGGAGTACGCCACCTTCACGGCCCGGATGACGCCCGACGACAACCAGCGCGTCGCCACCGAGACCAAGCGCCTGGACGACAAGGCCAAGGCCGAAAAGGAAGCCGAGGCGAAGAAGCGCAAGGGCGACGGCGAGGTCCACATCCAGCAGGGCTTCAGCGACGCGGACCCCGTGGAGCTGGAGTCCACCGAGGGCGCGGAGCCCTCCGTCGACGTCGATGGCAGCCTGGATGGCACGTCCGGTGGGCCCGTCGTGGAGATGGGCGGCGACACCAGCACGCCGGCGAAGTCCATCAGCCGGAAGTCGTCCTCCCGGCGCCGCAAGTAGCCCTGCGGCGGCTCCGGAAGCCCGCTCAGCGGCCGCCGGAGCGAAGCTCCTTCGACCGCGCCTGCCACACCTCGTCGTACGGGCAGGAGCAGTCCGTCTCCTCCGGCTCCGGGTACGCGTACGTCTGGCCCTTGTAGTTGCGGAACAGGGTCTCCCGCTCGCCGCGCTCGATGACGTAGTCGGGCTGGAGGGTGACCTTCCCTCCCCCACCCGGCAGGTCCACCGCGAGGTGCGGCACCGCGAGCCCGCTGGTGTGCCCGCGAAGCTGCTCGAGGATCTCCAGCCCCTTGGCGATGGGCGTGCGCAGGTGCTCGCAGCCCTCGGCGACGTCCATCTGGTGCAGGTAGTACGGGCGCACGCGGCTGCGCAGGAGCATGTGCGACAGCTCCTTGATGATGCGCGCATCCGAGTTGAGCTGCCGCATCAGCACCGCCTGGTTCTCCACCGGTACGCCATGGTCCACCAGCCGCTCGCACGCCTCACGCGCTTCGGGCGTCACTTCCTTCGGATGGTTGAAGTGGGTGATGACGTAGACGGGCGCGTAGCGGCGCAGCAGGCGCGCCAGCGAGTCCGTGACGCGCATGGGCAGCACCACCGGCACCCGCGTCCCGATGCGGATCATCTCCACGTGCGGAATCTCGCTCAGCGGCGCCAGCAGCGACTCCAGGCGCTCCTCGCTCAGGAGGAACGGATCGCCTCCGGAAATGAGCACGTCGCGCACCTCGGGGTGCCTGCGCACGTAGTCGATGCCCCGGCGCATCTGGTCCTTGGTGAGCTCCGCCTCGCCGCCCTTGGTGATGCGCCTCCGCGTGCAGTGGCGGCAGTAGACCGAGCACGTATCCAGCGCCAGGAACAGCACCCGGTCCGGATACTTGTGGACGATGCACTCCTCCGGCCGCGTCTTGTCCTCGCCGAGCGGATCCGCCAGCTCCCCGGGCCGCACCCGGGCCTCCGCGCGCACCGGAATGGACTGCATGCGCACGGGGCACGACGCGTGCTCCGGGTCGATGAGCGACAGGTAGTACGGGCTGATGCCAATGCGGAACAGCGAGGACGTCTCCTGCACCCCGGCGCGCTCCTCCGGGGTCAGGCGCACGTAGCGCTCCAGCTGCTCCAGGTTGCGCACCGAGTGACGCTGCTGCCAGCGCCAGTCGGTCCACTCCGCGTCGGTCGCGGAGGGAAACAACCGGGCCCGGCCCTCGGCACTGAGCGAGGGACGGGGAGACGACAGGGGCGCCGTCGCGCCCGCGGAGGAATCCATTACGCGGCCTTGGGCTGATCCCGCCACCACGCCTGGCCGGACTCCGGCAGCGTGTCGATGGGATCGTAGTACTCGTACTTGCGATCAAGTGCGCCGGCGTCGTTCGCTTCCACGCTCGTGCGGTAGTTCTTGGTCCAGTAGGAGATGCCGCGCTCGCGGTCGTACTCCGCCACCTGGTGCACCCAGCGCTTCCCCACGAACGGCACGTCACAGACGATGCGCGGCGTGGCGAAGCCCGGCATGTAGCCCATGATGTCGTGCTGGAGCTTCTGTGCCTGCGCCACCGACAGCCGCCAATGCTCGCTGTTGGGGATCATGTCGCACATGTAGAAGTAGTACGGCAGGATCTTCGCGTGGTCGAGCAGCGTGAAGCACAGGTCCAGCAGCGCCTTGGGGCTGTCGTTCACGCCGCGCAAGAGCACGCCCTGGTTGCGCACGTCGCGGAAGCCCATGTCCAGCAGCTTGCGCACCGCCTTGCCCACGAGCGGCGTGAGCTGCTGCGCGTGGTTCACGTGCGTGTGCAGCGCCAGGTCCACGCCGCGCTCCACGGCCTTCTTCGCCAGCCGGTCCAGGCCCGCCAGGACGTTGTCCTGGAGGAAGTGCTGCGGCAGCGCCATGAGCCCCTTGGAGGCCAGGCGGATGTCGCGGATGTTCGGGATGTCCATCAGCGCGCTGACGAACGGCTCCAGCGCCTGGATGGGCAGGTTCGCGATGTCGCCACCGGACACCACCACGTCGCGCACGGTGGGCGTGCGGCGCAGGTAGTCCAGCATCAGCTCGTAGCGCTCCTTCTGCCCCGTCGCGAACTTGTGCTTGGACACCTGCGGGACGTCGTTGCCCACCAGGTCCATGCGCGTGCAGTGGCCGCAGTACTGCGGGCACGTGGGCAGCATCTCCGCCAGCACCTTCGTCGGATAGCGGTGCGTCAGGCCCTCGACGACCCACATGTCCTGCTCGTGGAGGCTGTCACGGCTGGCGCGCGGGTGGTTGGGCCAGTCCGAGCGGCGGTCCGCGAGCGCCGGCAACATGTACTTGCGGACCGGGTCGTTCCACAGGTCCTCGAAGTTCATGGTGTTGAGCATCTGAGGCGGGACGAGGATGGACATCGTCGCCCGCTCCTTCTGGTCCAGCTCCATGCTCGCCGCCAGGTCGTCCGGCAGCAGCGGCCCGAGCGCGGCCTTCAGCTCGCGCAGGTTCTTCACGGTGTGTTTGCGCTGCCACACCGAGCTCTCCCACTCCGCCGCGGTGACGTCCTTGTAGCCCGGGATGCGCCGCCAGTCGGGCTCCACGAACTCCTTGCGAAGGGGATAGGTGAAAGGCTGCTGCGCGGGGCCAGCCTCGGGCTTGCCTCGAGTGGACGTCGTGCTCATGAACACATCACCTCAACGAAAGGAGCGCCGTGGGCGAGGCGTCATAGCCTGCCCCCCGACATCCCTGCTCAACAATCGCCAGAGGCACAAGATGCCCCATGGCGCAGTGCGTCCGTCTACTCCACCTTGATGTTGATGAGCTTGGCGACGCCATCCGCCTCGACCACCACGACCTGGGGCTTGGTCGACTTCCCGTTGAGCTTGAAGACGACCTTGCGCTTGCCCACCGGCAGCGACAGCGGATTGCCCAGCGGCACGGGAGTCACACGGTTCGTGTTCTTTCCATCCACCCAGATCTGAGCGCCCGCCGGAGACGTGCTGCAGGCGAATTTGCCCATCGCGGCCGCCGCCGGCTTCGGCTTCGGCTCCGGAGGAGGCTTCGGGGTGGGCGCCACGACGACGGGCGGAGGCTTCGGCTTCGGTTCAGGAGGCGTGGGCTTCGGCTTCGGCTCGGGCGGCGGGGCCTCGGCGACCATCTCCACGGGGACACGCACCTCGGTGTCACCGCTGGACGTGAACTCGCCGGAGAACGGCTTGAAGCCCGAGCGCTTCGCCGTGAAGGTGTACGTCTTGCCCATCTCCAGGTCGCCGAGCTTCGCCCCTGGCAGCTTGCCCAGGGACTTGCCGTCGACGGAGATCTCCGCGCCCTCCTGCCCTTCGAACAGGGCGGTGAACTTCTTCGGAGCGGGTGGCTCGACGGGCTTCTCCGGCGTCGAGGGAGGCGGCGTGTTCTCCACCACCGCCGGCGGCGTGGCCGGCTGCTTCTCGGGCTCCGGAGGCTTGGGCTCCGGGGGCTTCTGGGCCGGCGCGTCCGCCTTCAGGCTGAGGAGGATGGGCGCCGCGGCCTGTCCGGCCGTGACCTCGATCTGCTGCGTCACGGCCTGATAGCCCGGAGCCGAGGCCGTCACGTTGTGGATGCCCGCGGACAGCTCGATGACCTGGTTGGCGTTCACGGCCTCCCCGTCCACGAGGACGGTGGCGCCCACGGGCGCGACGAAGTTCACGGAGCCCGTGGACGAGCCCCGGACCACGAAGATCACCACCAGGAGCAGCAGCAGGCCCGCGCCAGCGGCCATGCCGATGATGGCGGGCTTGGGCAGCGGCTTCTTCGGACCGGCGGGCGCCTTGGGCTTCTCCACCTTGGCGGGCGGCGCCGGCTTCGCCATCTTGGAAGCCTTCTGCGGGATGGTCGCCGGGCCGTCGGCTTCGTCGTCGTAGGGCGGCTCTTCGCCGTCCTGCCCTTCGTCTCCGTAGTCGTCCTGGCCGTCGCGGTCGTACTCGTCGCCCTGGTCGTCGTAGGCGCCGTCCGGATCCTCCGCCTCGGCCTCCTGCGCACGCAGGCCGTTGTTGCGGGAGCCCACCGGGAGGGTGATGTTCCCCGTGGTCTCCTCTTCCTCCGGGTCCAACACCGGGGCCGCGGAACCACCACGGGAGCGCGAGGGAGGCGCCGTCGGAGCCGGACCAATCATGGTCGCGCCCGCGTAGGCCTCGCCGCCCTCGTCCCCGATGATGACTTGAGACTTGGGGCCGCTCTTGCCCTTGCCGCCGCGTCCCTCGTCCTGCGCGTAGGGAGAGGCGCTGGTGTGGTGCCCGGCCCGGTCGATGGGGTTCTCCGAACGGCCGGTGATGCTGTCATCCACGACGACGCTGCTGTCGGCGATCCGCGTCTCCGGGGCACGGAAGGTGTGCGTGGAGTCGACGATCTGCGTCTTGTCCGCGGCGCCATCCATCTCCGCCAGCTCTTCATCGGTGGGCGGAGGGATGTAACCGGGCGCAGGCTGGGCGGGCGCCGTGGAGGCGCGGCCCACGGGCGAGCCGGTGGCCGACGGAGCCGGCGACCTTTTCTGCGCGGTCGCACGAGGAGGCGCGGCCACCGGAGGAGGCAGCGTCACACCCGAGTGCTCAATCTGGTCCGGGCGCTCGACGGAGGCGTAGCGCTCCATCTTCTCCGCCTCGCGGAGCATGTCCTCGGCGAAGGCCTCCTTCATGAAGCCGGACAGGTGCTTCGAGGAGTAGATGGCGTCCCCCGCGAGGAGGAAGCGCATCAGGTCCTCCTGCAGGTCCGACGCCCACTGGTAGCGGTCCTCGGGCTCGCGCGCGAGCGCCTTGAGGACGACCTTCTCCAGGCCCGCGGAGATGTTCGGGTTGAACTCGCGGGGCAGCGGGATGTCCGCGTTGCGCACCTTCTCCAGCGTGGAGAAGTCGGACTCGCCCACGAAGAGCTTCTCGCCCGTGAGCATTTCGTACAGCAGCACGCCGACGGCGAAGATGTCGCTGCGCCGGTCGATGGGCATGCCCCGGACCTGCTCCGGGCTCATGTAGCCGAACTTCCCCTTGAGGATGCCGGCCTGCGTCTTCTGCGAGCGGTTGGCGGCCTTGGCGATGCCAAAGTCGATGATCTTCACCTCGCCTTCGTACGAGACGAGGATGTTCTGCGGAGAGACGTCGCGGTGGATGATGTGCAGGTCCTGGCCGCGCGCGTCCTTCTTGCGGTGCGCGTAGTCCAGGCCCTCACACATCTTGGAGACGATGAACACCGCCTGTGCGGTGGGCATGATCTCCTTGCGGCGACGATAGCGCTCCAGGAGCGTGCGGACGTCACGGCCCGCCACGTACTCCATGGCGATGAAGTACGTCTCCTCGTGCTTCCCGAGCTCGTGGATGTGCACGATGTTGGCGTGGTTCAGCTGAACGCTGATCCGCGCCTCGTCGATGAACATCGTGATGAACTCGTCATCCTCCGCCATCGTCGGAAGGATCTTCTTGATGGCCAGGATGCGCTCGAAGCCTTCGACGCCAAAAGCCTTCGCGATGAAGACCTCGGCCATACCGCCGACGTTGACGCGCTCGAGGAGCAGGTACTTCCCAAAGAAGGTCGGCTTCTTCATCTCGCGGGGCTGCCCGGCGCCGGCGAGTACGGACCGCGGCAGGCGGTGCGCAAACCGGGGGGAGCAGTGACTCTAGATCCAGTGGGAACGGCGGTCAAACATCCACGATGACGCGATTCCCCAAGGAATCCGAGACCTTGGCGCTCCGACGCCCCGAAACTGACCCACCCGCCTCCCCGCGCGGGC
>NZ_RAWL01000455.1:0-6734 GCF_003668885.1 Corallococcus sp. AB049A
CCCTGCACGTCCTCCTTCATGATGCGGCCACCGGCGCCGGAGCCCTTCAGCTGGCCCACGTCCACCCGGTTCTCCTCCGCCATCTTCCTGGCGGTGGGGGTGATGCGCGTGTCAGCACCGGCCTGGGCCGGAGCCGCGGAGACGGGCGCCGCGGCCTGGGCGGGCGCGGGCGTGGCGGCGGCCACGGCGGGAGAGGCGGCAGCGCCAGCACCACCGGCCTCGATGGTGCCCAGCACGTCACCCACGCGGACCTTGTCGCCCTCCTTGAAGGCGATGGACGCGATGCTGCCGGCGGCGGGGGCCGGCACGTCGATGGTGACCTTGTCGGTCTCCAGCACGACGAGCGGCTCGTCCGCGGAGACGGACTCCCCCTGCTTCTTGTTCCACTTGCCGACGACGGCTTCGGTGATGGATTCGCCGAGCGGCGGGACTTTCAGTTCAACGGCCATTCTGGGTTCCTCGGAGGATGGCTTCTTCGATGATGAGCTGCTGCTCGTAGTCGTGCGTCTTCGTGAAACCGGTGGCGGGGCTGGCGGCCTCGGCGCGCCCGATGTAGCCCAGCTTCACCGTCTGCTGCGCGCGCTGGGACAACAGGTCGTGCAGGCGGGGGAACATGAAGTGCCAGCCGCCCGCGTTGCGCGGCTCCTCCTGCACCCAGTACAGCTCCTGGAGCGCCGGCAGCTTCGCCACCAGGTTGGCCAGTTCGTCCTGCGGGAACGGGTAGAGCTGCTCCACGCGCACGATGGCGATGGAGTCGTCCTTGCGCTCGTCCCGGGCCTTGGCCAGGTCGTAGTACACCTTGCCGCTGCACAAGAGCAGCCGCTTCACCTTCGCGGCGTCCGCCTTCGCGTCCGGAATCACTTCCTGGAACGCGCCGGTGGCCAGGTCGTCCATGCGGCTGGTGGCCTCCGGGCGGCGCAGGAGGCTCTTGGGCGACATGATGACCAGCGGCTTGCGCACGGGGCGCAGCACCTGGCGGCGCAGCAGGTGGAAGATCTGCGCGGGCGTGGTGGGGTAGCAGACCTGGAGGTTGTCCTCGGCGCACAGGTCCAGGAAGCGCTCCAGGCGCGCGCTGGAGTGCTCCGGGCCCTGGCCTTCGTAGCCGTGCGGCAGCAGCAGGGTGATGCCGGACAGCCGGCGCCACTTGCTCTCCGCCGCGGCGATGAACTGGTCGATGATGATCTGCGCGCCGTTGGCGAAGTCACCGAACTGGGCCTCCCACAGCGTGAGGCCGTCCGGCACGTCCAGGCTGTAGCCGTAGTCGAAGCCCAGCACGCCCATCTCCGACAGCGGGCTGTTGTAGACGTTGAACGTCGCCTTGCCGGTGGCGAACTGGCGCAGGGGCGTGAACTCCTGGCCCGTCTGCGTGTCGTGCAGCACCGCGTGGCGGTGGCTGAACGTGCCGCGCTCGCTGTCCTGGCCGGACAGGCGGATGCCGTAGCCCTCCGACAGGAGCGTCGCGTACGCCAGCGACTCGCCCTCGCTCCACTGGAGCTCCTCGCTCTCCAGCATGCCCTGGCGCTTCTTGAGCACCGTGCGCTCCACGTCGCGGTGGACGTTGAAGCCCTCCGGCGCCGTGGCCAGCTTCTGGAGCGCGTCACGCAGCGTGGCCTTGGCCACCGCCGTGGACGCCTGGGGCGCGTTCTTCAAGAGGCCGCCCTTGTAGGGCTTCCACAGGCCCTCCAGCGCGTTGGGCTCCTTGAACTGGCTCTCCTGGCGGGCGCGGGTGAGCGCCGCGTCGAAGTCCTGGAAGCAGCGCTGCTTGATGGCGTCCGACTCCTCCGCGCTGATGCGGCCGGCTTCCGCCAGTGCCTTCGCGTAGAGCGCGCGCACCGGCGGGTGCTTGCGGATGAGGTCGTACATCGCCGGCTGGGTGAAGGACGGGTCGTCGCCCTCGTTGTGGCCGTAGCGGCGGTAGCAGATGAGGTCGATGACCACGTCGCTCTTGAACGTCTGGCGGTACTCGGCCGCCAGCCGCGCCGCGTGGACGCACGCCTCCGGATCATCCCCGTTCACGTGGAACACCGGGATGTCCAGCATCTGCGCGATGGCGGTGGAGTAGATGCTGGTGCGCGAGTCCGACGGGTCGGTGGTGAAGCCCACCTGGTTGTTGATGACGATGTGGACCGTGCCGCCCGTCGTATAGCCCTTGAGGCCGGAGAAGTTCAGCGTCTCCGACGTGATGCCCTGGCCGATGAAGGCCGCGTCGCCGTGGATGAGCAGCGGCATCACCTGCGTGCGCTCGGTGTCCCCGCCGCGGTCCTGCTTGGCGCGCACGCGGCCCTCCACCACGGGGCCCACGCACTCCAGGTGGCTGGGGTTGAACGCCAGCGACAGGTGCACGTTCTTGCCGGCGCGCGTGGCGTGGTCCGACGAGAAGCCCATGTGGTACTTCACGTCGCCGCGGCCCAGGTACGCCTTGGGGTCCTTGGGGCCGTCGAACTCGCTGAAGATCTGATCCGGCTTCTTGCCCAGGATGTTGGTCAGCACGTTGAGGCGGCCGCGGTGGGCCATGCCGATGACCAGCTCCTTCAGGCCCATGCCGCTGCCCACTTCCAAGAGCGCGTCCAGCATGGGGATGAGCGCCTCGCCACCATCCAGGCTGAAGCGCTTGGCGCCCACGTACTTCGTGTGCAGGAAGTTCTCGAAGCCCTCCGCGTAGGAGAGCTTGGTGAGGATGTGCCGCTGGTCCTCCACGGAGAACGGCGTGCGGTTCTCGCTGTGCTCCATGCGCTTCATGAGCCAGCGGCGGCGCTCGCTGTCGAGCATCTGCATGAACTCGACGCCGATGTGGTCCGAGTACGTGCGGCGCAGGCGCGTGACGAGGTCCGCCAGGCGCACGCGCTGCTGCGGGAAGACGTTGTTGCACTCCACCGCCTGCTCCAGCTCCTTCGCGGCGAAGTGGTTCTCATCCATCAGCGCCACGTCCGCGACGTGGCCCAGCTGCGGGCGCGGACGCGCCAGCGGATCCAGCGTCGCGCGCAGGTGGCCGCGCAGGCGGAAGGCGGTGATGGCCTGATCCACCTTCGACTGAAGGCCGATGTCCTGCGCCGGAGCGACCGGGGCCTGCGGCACCGCGGCGGCCGGTGCGGCGGCGCCGTTCGCCTTGCCCTTGCCCTTGCCCTCCGGTGCGGCGGGTGTCGGAGCCTCCAGAAGCTTCGTGTTGAAGATGGGGCGGCCCGTGCCGTCGTTGCGCTCGAACACCTCGCGCCAGCTCGCGTCCACGCTGCCCGGATCCTCGAGGAAGCGCGCGTAGAGCCCCTCGATGAAGTCGATGTTTCCACCCGAGAGGAAACTGTCCTGGAAATTCGCCATGGCGGGGGTCTTTTACTGGATGGGGGACGTGTTGGGGGGTTTTCGCCTCAGGTTTGTTGAACCGCGTCATGCATGGCTGCCCGGCTTCACTTTGGGGAGCAGATGGAGTCATGCCCCGCGTGAGCGCAGCTTCACCGAGCACCGGATTCCCCCGGCTGGAAGGAGCTCAAAAGAGCCGCCCGGGTCCCTGGCATGCTGAACGGACGTACATCCGAGGCAAAAGCGACACGGGGTCCGGGGCCTCCCTCGGCGGTTCAGGAGTGGTAAGGACACGCCCCCTCTTTCCACTCTTCCGGAACGGACCGACATGCTCCTCCAGGGCAAGAAGCTGCTCATCACCGGTGTGCTCACTCCGCAGTCGCTGGCCTTCGGGGTCGCGGAGCACGCGATCGCGCAGGGCGCGGAGGTCATCCTCACCGGCTTTGGCCGGGCCAAGTCCCTCACCGAGCGCAGCGCGAAGCGGCTCAAGCCCGGCACGGAGGTGCTGGAGCTGGACGTGACGAACCCGGCGCACTTTCCCGCGCTGACGGAGGCCCTGCGGCAGAAATGGGGCCGCGTGGACGGCGTGCTGCACGCCATCGCGTTCGCGCCCGAGGACGCGCTGGGCGGCAACTTCCTCAACACGCCGTGGGAGAGCGCGCAGACGGCGTTCCGCATCTCCACCTTCTCCCTGAAGGAGCTGGCGGTGGCGTGCGCGCCGCTGATGACGCAGGGCGGCTCCATCGTCGCGCTGGACTTCGACAACCGGCAGGCGTGGCCCATCTACGACTGGATGGGCGTGTGCAAGGCGGCCATGGAGGCCACCGTGCGCTACCTGGCGCGCGACCTGGGGCCCAAGGGCATCCGCGTGAACGCGCTCGCCGCGGGCCCGCTCGCCACCGTGGCGGCCAAGGGCATCCCGGGCTTCAAGGCGCTGGCGCAGTACTGGGGCAAGCAGGCGCCGCTCGGCTGGAGCGACAAGGACAGCCACGACCACGTGGCGAAGACGGCCTGTGCACTTCTGTCCGATTGGCTGTCGTCCACCACCGGCGAGATGATTCACGTGGACGGCGGCTACCACGCCGTAGGCGCACCGCCGGTGGAGACGGTGGAGACACCGGCAGAAGGGGTCCCCGCCAACCCCACGCCCAAGGAAGGCTGAAGCCGCCCAACCTTCCTGGAAAGTCCAGACATCCGCCTGCCAGGCATCCCGGCGGACGGGAGCCCCCCGCTTCCGCCCGTTGGAGCGCTCACGGTAGGATCACCCATGCAGCGCAGGCGCATCCCGCACTCCGCGGAGCCTGCGCGAGGAGCCGTGGCACAGTGAGCACCAATGTCTTGCTGGTGGACGACAGTCCAACCGTCCGCAACATCCTCAAGATCTACCTGATGAACCTCAAGGTCAGCATCGTGGAGGCGGAGGACGCGCAGCGCGCGCTGCAGTTGTTGCGGCTGGTGCCGGTGAGCGTGGTGATCGCCGACATCAACATGCCGAACATGGATGGCATCACCTTCGTGAAGGAGGTCCGCGCGAGCGCCCAGGCGCAAGTGCAGAAGGTGCCGGTCATCCTGCTGACGGCGGAGAAGGGGGAGGACCTGCGCCAGCGCGGTTCGGCTGCGGGGGCCAACGCCTTCATCCAGAAACCGGTGTCGCACGACGAGCTGACCAAGACCGTGCGCCAGTTCCTGAACGGGGGCTGACGACCGTGAGTCTGCCGACGCTGCTGCTGGTGGATGACAGCGACGCCATCCTGGCGCTGGAGCGGGCCATCCTCTCCGGCCACTACACCATCCACACGGCCAGCAACGGCCGTGAGGCGCTGGACAAGGTGGGGCGGCTGCACCCGGCGGCGATGCTGCTGGACCTGTCCATGCCGGAGATGGACGGGGATGAGGTCCTCCAGCGGATGAAGGCGGACGCGGCCACGGCGGACATCCCGGTCATCATCATCTCGTCGGAGAAGCAGCGCGCGGAGGCGTGCCTGGGCCTGGGCGCGGAGGCGTTCCTGGCCAAGCCCTTCCGCGCGGACGAGCTGCTCTTGCGCGTGGGCGAGGCGCTGGAGAACGCGCGCCGGCGCTCGCGCTCCGGGGCCATGCTCGTCCTGCGGCTGCACGTGGGCGAGCGCGAGTTCGCCGTGCCGCTGGACTCCGTGAAGGAGGTCCTGCTCCAGCCGCTGACGCGGCCCTTGCCCACCGGCCCGTCGTACCTGCGCGAGTACGTGGAGCTGCGCGGCCAGGCGGTGTGCGTGCTGGACGTGGCGCTGCGGCTGGGCGTGCAGCACAAGGTGTCCATCGCGGAGCGGATGCTGGTGGTCATCGAGACGGAGGGCGTGTCGCTGGCGCTCACCGTGGACACGGTGAAGGACCCGGAGGAGTTCCAGGCGAGCGACATCGACCGGCGGGAGAAGGTGGGCGGCGCCGAGCACGGCCTGTTGCAGGAAGGCCTCATCGGCATGCTGCGCACGGGCGGCCGCGCGCTGCCCATCCTGGATCCGAAGGTGTTCATCGCGCGGGGGCTCCTGCGCGACCTGCCCGCGCTGCTCGCGCCGGTGGAGGAAGAGCGGAGCGCATGAGTGCGGGGCTCGACCCGAGGCTTCTGGCCCGTGCCCGGGAAGTGGTGGCGGACACCACCGGCTTCCGGGACGACGCCATCGCCCAGGAGGCGGTGGAGCGCGTGCTGCGCGCGGAGCTGGCCCGGGGGCGCGTGCCCACGGAGGTCCTGAGCGAACTGCAGCAGCTGGGCTCGCCCCTGGCCTACACGCTGGTGCGCGCGGTGCTGGTGGGGGAGACGTACTTCTTCCGCCAGCCGGAGCACTTCCGCTACATCGCGCAGGAGGGCATCCCCACGGCGCTGCGCCAGGGCGCCCTGCACCTGCGCGGCTGGAGCGCCGGGTGCGCCACGGGCGAGGAGGCCTATTCGCTGGCCGCGTGCCTGCTGGCGTGCGCGCCCCCCGGGATGCCGGTGGAGGTGGTGGGCACGGACCTGCACGAGGCCAGCCTGGAGGCCGCGCGGCGCGGCACCTACGGCGCGTGGTCCCGGCGCGAGTCCGCCCCCGCGCTGCACCCCGTCTACGAACTCCACAACGGGCGGCAGGTGTCCATCCTCCCGGAGGTCCGCAAGGTGACGCGCTTCGCGCCGGCGAACCTGCTGGCGCCGCTGCCGGAGCGCTTCGGGCAGTTCGACTTCATCCTCTGCCGCAACGTGCTCACGTACTTCTCCCCGTCCGCGCGCGACGCGGCCGTCGTCCACCTGGCGCGGGCGCTGGCGCCGGGGGGCTGGCTGTTCCTGGGCACGGTGGAGGTGGACCGCACGCCGCCGGGGCTCACGCGCGAGGGGCCTCCGGAGCTGCAGGCCTTCCGCAAGCCCCGCCCGGAGGAGCGCACCTTCGCGCAACTGCCCGTGGAAAAGCCCGTGCCCGCGCTCCGCCTGACGCCCGCGC
>NZ_RAWL01000456.1:0-6734 GCF_003668885.1 Corallococcus sp. AB049A
GAGCGGGGCTGGGCGCGGGGGTGCTCACCTCGCCGCTCGGGTTCGTCGTGTCGCCTTCGGGGCTCGCGCCGCAGCCAAAGGCATGGAGCGCCAGCAGCAGCGCGCTGGACGTGAAGACAAATCGGTTCCGCATCGGGCAGGGGGTTTCCGTGCTCGGGGGCCTTCAAGACGGGCAGCGGCCGCGACGCCTTCGCCGGCGGCCCTCGTCACCCACGCTCCAAGCCTCCGGGCTCACGGGCCACGGGAGGTTCGAGCGCTCGGCTGTTCTCGATGGCCCGGTGAAAGCGTTCTTCAGCCGGGGTCTTTGCAAACCGCGGCGGAAGTGAACACTTCCCCTGGCGACAAGGGCCTCCAGAGCCCCCGGCCGGCCGTCTCCCCCATGCTTCCGTTTTCTCGAAGCATCGCGTCCGGATTCTCTATTTGCCGAAGAGTGCCCGCGCTCCTATTTGAGAGGGGTTGGCTCCCCGTGCCTTCCCCAGGTGAACGTCTTGGAATCCTTCCAAACCATCGGCAGCCCCCTCTTGTGGGGCGGCTTCATCGCGTTTGTCTTCGCGATGCTCGCGCTGGACCTCGGTGTGTTCCACCGCAAGGCCCACACCGTGAGCTTCAAGGAGGCCGGCGCCTGGAGCGCGGTGTGGGTGAGCCTGGCGCTGACGTTCAACGGCTTCCTGTGGTGGCGCTATGGCTCCGGGCCGGGGATGGAGTTCCTCACCGGCTACCTCATCGAGAAGTCGCTCTCCGTCGACAACATCTTCGTCTTCGTCGTCATCTTCTCCACGATGAAGGTGCCGGCGCTGTACCAGCACCGGGTCCTCTTCTGGGGCATCCTGAGCGCGCTGGTGCTGCGCGCGGCGATGATCTTCGCGGGCGTGGCGATGCTGGAGCGCTTCCACTGGCTCATCTACGTCTTCGGCGCCTTCCTCATCCTCACGGGCGTGAAGCTCTTCATCCAGCGCAACCACGAGGAGCACCCGGAGGACGGCTGGCTGATGCGCACCGCCCGCCGCGTGATTCCCTCCACGCCGAACTTCCACGGGCAGCACTTCTTCACGGTGGAGAACGGCCGCAGGCTGGCGACGCCGCTGCTCATGGCGCTGATGCTGGTGGAGGCGTCCGACGTGCTCTTCGCGCTGGACTCCATCCCCGCCATCTTCGCGGTGACGCGCGACCCGTTCATCGTCTTCACGTCGAACATCTTCGCCATCCTGGGCCTGCGCTCGCTCTTCTTCCTGATGGCCGGCGCGATGGAGAAGTTCACCTACCTGAAGGTCGGCCTGTCCGGAGTCCTCGTGTTCGTGGGCGCGAAGATGGCGCTGGTGGACGTGGTGCACCTGTCGCCGGCGGTGTCCCTGGGCGTCATCGCGCTGGTGCTGGGCGCCAGCATCGTGGCCTCGCTGGTGAAGGCCAAGAACACGCCGCCGCACGCGCCCAACGGTGAGAACGCGCCGGACACGCCGGCGCCCGCGAAGAGCTGACGCTCCAGCGGAACAGACTTTACGGCTGTGGGTCCCATGGGGTGTGGGGCTCCGGGCCCGGGCCCTCGAAGTGCATGGGGGTCCGGGCCTCTTTTTTTCAGTGGGCCCGGGACAGCTCCATGAACTCCAGCCAGGAGCGGATGGCGTCCTCGAACTCCTCCAGGGGCAGGTCCTGGGAGCGGCCGGGGATGGCCACCTCGCTGTGGATGGAGGCCCGCGCCCGGTTGAGCTCCAGGCTCCAGGTGTCGCCGGTGACGTCCCAGCGCTCCCTGCGTCCCTGCCGCAGCGACGCCAGCACGTTCAGCATCCCCTGCGCCCGGTTCGCGTCCGGCCGCAGCTCCTGGGCAAGGTAGTCCGCCAGCACGTCGTCGGGCGGCAGGCCACTCACGACCGCCCGTCCCTGCTGATCCCACGTGAATCGCAATGTCCTGGGCACGGACGTGAAGGTCGCACAGACGGTGGATCGCAGGCCACGACCCGCCCCTGCCGATTGCGCCGGAACCCGACACTGCGGCGCCGCCGCGTGCGGCAGCCAACGGGCGTCTCCGCCTCGCGAGCAGGCCCGTGTCGGACGCTGGAAAAGCGAAAGGCCGTGAGCCCCTGGGGACTCACGGCCTTTCTTGAGTGGGCGCGGCAGGTTTCGAACCTGCGACCCCTGCCGTGTGAAGGCAGTGCTCTACCGCTGAGCTACGCGCCCTGCTGTCTGCCGTCCGCCGCGCGACCCGTGCGCAACGAACGCGGCGGTAAATGCCATTCGCCTGCGCGAGTGTCAACGCCTTTTCTAGGAGGATTCTTCCGCGAGCTCCTCCAGCTTCGCGTCCAGCTCACGCAGCCGGCGCTTGAGGCCCGCGAGCTGCTTCCCCACGGCCTTGAAGTCCCCCTTCGGCGCGAAGTGCAGGGCCTTCATGACCTCTTCCTGTCCGCGGTCCAGGGCCTGCTTGCCGCGCTGGACGCGGCCAATGGCCTGGGCCAGGGCCAGGGCGCGCTTCTCGTCGGCCATGAGCTTCTCCATGGCCATGCTGGAGAGCCCCAGCGCCTGCTTCTTCAAGTCGTCCCGGATGCCCATGGTGGCGGTGTCCTTCAGGGACCGTCAGGGAACTCGGTCTTCAGCGCGGCGAAGACGCGGTCCGCGATGCCCTTGTAGCGCATGCGTTCGATGAGCGGCTGCAGGTCCCCCCGCATGGAGATGCGGCGCTTGAGCACCGCCTCCACGGGGTCCAGCGTGCCCAGCAGCAGCTGCTTCCAGACGGAATACGGCGCGCGGGCCAGGTACACCGGCTCCAGCTCATCCAGGTCGTCCGGATCCGACAGCACGCGGGCCCGCTTGATGTCGCAGTCCCCGGGCTCCACGTGGATGACGAAGGGCTTGTCCAGCTTGCCCTTCTCCGCGTCGATGACGGCCCCGAAGTCGCCCTTCCAGCCCTTGCCGGCGATGGCGCACTCCGGATCTGCATTGGTCAGCCGGACGGCCTCGTCCAGCCACTCCTTCGACGGAAACTTCGGCATCGCGCCTCCCTACCCCCTGCGGAAGATGCTCTTGATGCTGGAGAAGAGCCCCCGGTCGTCGTTGCTCGCCCCGCTGCTGCTCGACGGGGCGGCCTGCGCGTTGCGCGAGGCGACTTCCTGCAGGGCCTTCTTCAACTGCTCGGGCGTGTCGCGGGTGGCCAGATCCACCTTGCGCGACATCCCGCTCGCGTCCTCCACCTGCACCTGGAGCAGACACTCCTCGGTGAGGCGGAAGTCGATCTTCCGGCCCGCGGCGGCGGCCGGCACCCGGACGGTGCCCAGGTATTCGTTGTCCACCATCAGGTCGCTGTCGCCCTGGTAGATGTCCAGCTCGATGAAGGACGAGCCCGGCTGCTGCGGCGGCGGCAGGCGGAAGCTCTTCACCATCGGGATCAGCGAGTTCTTCTCGATGATGCGCTTCACGCGGCCGTTGGGCATCGCGTAGCCGATGGGCATGGACAGCGCGTCCAGCAGCGTCACCGCGTCGATGCTGCCCAGCGAGTCGCCCAGGAGCGCCGCGCCCAGGGCCACGCACTCGTCCGGGTGGACGCCCTTGCGCGGGGCCTTGCCGAAGTGGGCCTGGATCTTCTGCTGGACCAGCGGCATGCGGCTCTGGCCGCCCACCAGGATGATCTCGTCGATCTCCGAGCGGCTGATGCCCTTCTCCGCGAGCACGCGGTCGCAGATGTCGAAGGTGCGGTCCACCAGGTCGCCGGTGAGGTTGTTGAGGTAGTCGCGGGTCAGCGGGATGCGCAGATCCAGCGGCTTGCCCTTGCGCTCTTCGATGTAGGGCAGGTCGATGACGACGTTGGGGATCAGCGTCAGGTCGATCTTCGCGGCCTCGGCGGCGTTCTTGATGCGCTGGAGGGCGATGGGGCTCTCGGTCAGGTCGACCTTGGTCTCGTCGCGGAAGCGCTCCAGCACGTACTCCATGATGCGGTTGTCGAAGTCCGCGCCGCCCAGGAACGAGTCGCCGCCCGTGGCCAGCACCTCGAAGACGTTGCCGGCCAGGTGCAGCACGCTGACGTCGAAGGTGCCGCCGCCCAGGTCATAGACGAGGACCTTCTGGTCCAGGCCCCGGTTGAAGCCATAGGCCAGCGCCGCGGCGGTGGGCTCGTTGACGATGCGCTTGACGTCGAAGCCGGCCAGCCGCCCCGCTTCCTTCACGGCGTTGCGCTGGTTGTCGTTGTAGTAGGCCGGGACGGAGATGACGGCCGCGTCGATGGGGCCGCCCAGGAACTGCTCCGCGATCGTTTTCAGCTGCGACAGCACGAAGCTGGAGACCTGCGGCAGCGTGTAGAGCTTGCCGCCCAGGGTGACGGCGGTGTCCCCGTTGGCGTCCTCGACGATGTCGTAGGGGAAGTACCCCTTGAGGTCCTCGACGGCCTTCGAGTGGTACTTGCGGCCGATCAGGCGCTTGGTGCCCCAAAGGGTGTTCTTGGGGTTGGTCACCATCTGGTCCTTGGCGACGCCGCCGACCAGCAGGTCGTTCTTGGCGGACAGCGCGACCACGGAGGGCAGGATGAGGTTGCCGCGGTCCGTGGGGACGATCTTCGGGATGCGGTTGCGCACGGACGCCACCAGGGTGTTGGTGGTGCCCAGGTCAATCCCGACGATGCGAGGTCTGTCCGCCATGAAGGTCAACGTGCACGGCTCAGGGGGAGGCCGCGCCCGTCCTCACTCTCTAGCACGTCGAGCCGGCGCGTGCGCGTTTCTAGGCGGATGCTTCCTCCCTGACTGTAGTTCTGGCCAGCCCGCCCACCAGGGGGGCTGATGGCCGGGAGGGGCCTACAGGTCCCGGTCCGGATCCGGCCCCAGGTCGCGCAGGCGGATGGGCCCGTCGGGCTCCGGGGGCGGGAGGGCGTCACACACCGCGTCAGGCCCCACGGGCAGCTCGGACAGGAAGCGCGACGGGGTAAGCAGGAGCCGTCCGTCCTCCCGGGGCAGCGAGGTGTGGGGGTACACGAGCCACAGCGCCTCCCGGGCCCGGGTGACCGCGACATAGAAGAGCCGGCGCTCCTCTTCCTCGTTTTCCGGGTCGCGGGTGGCGAGCGACAGGGGGAAGCGCCCATCCGTGAGGCCCAGCACGAAGACGGTCCGCCACTCCAGCCCCTTGGCCTGATGGACGGTGGTGAGGGTGAGCACGTCGTCGGGGGCCTCACCGTCCAGGGCCGCCCGGGCGGAGAACTCGGCCACCAGGGCGATGGCGGACAGGAAGCGGGGCACGTCCTCGAAGCGGCCGGCGAACTCCTGGAGCTGGCGCAGGTCCTCCGCGTGGGAGTCCTCCGGACCCGAGGGTTCGCGCGCCGCCAGCACGTCCGCGAGCAGCGCGCCGGGGCTCCGGACGCCCTGGCCGGACAGGGTGGTCATCAGGGCCTGGAAGCGCTGGAAGCCGGCCTGGGCCTTGCGCGGCACGTGGGCCTGGACGTCCGGGTGGGCCAGCGCGTCCGGGAGGGACAGCTCCGGAGGCAGCGCGGCCAGGGCGGTCCACAGGTGCTCCGTGCTGGCGGTGCCCACGCCCGGGAGCTTCCGCGCGAGCCGCTTGAAGGCCAGCTCGTCGTTCCGGTTGTGCGCCCATCTCAGGTGGGCGAGCGCGTCCTTGACGTGGGCCTGTTCGAAGAAGCGCACCCCGGAGCGCACTCGGAACGGCACCCCGTGGCGCGTCAGCTCCAGCTGGAGCTCCAGGGAGTGCAGGTGGGCGCGGTACAGCACCGCCATGGACTCCAGCCGGTGCCCCCGGGCGCGCAGCTCCAGGACGCGCTCGGCGATGAAGGCGGCCTGGGCCTTCACGTCGCGGGTGGGCACCACCTGGGGCACGGGGCCGGGCGCGGCGTCGGACACGAGTTCCTTGGGGAACTGGCGCGTGTTGCGCGCGATGACGGCGTTGGCCAGCCGCAGCACCTGGGGCGTGGAGCGGTAGTTGCGCGTGAGCGGGTAGATGCCGCAGCCGGGATAGCGCTGGGGGAAGTCGATGATGTTGGTGAACGCCGCGCCCCGGAAGCTGTAGATGGACTGGCAGTCGTCGCCCACGACGGTGAGGTTCTTGCGCTCGCCCACGAGCAGGTCCACGAGATCGCCCTGGAGGCGGTTCGTGTCCTGGAACTCGTCCACGAGCACGCCCTGGAAGCGCCCGGTGAGCTCCGCGCGGACGGACGGGTGGTCCTCCAGCAGCCGCTTCAGGTGCGCGAGCAGGTCGTCGTAGTCCATCAGGTGCAGCTGGGCCTTGCGCTGCTGGAAGCGGCGCGCGGTGGCGAACACCTCCGGGGCCACGGGCAGCATCTCCCGGCGCCGGTCCACCAGCACCTGGGACACGGGCTGCTGGAGGTTCGTGGCCAGCGACACCAGGTCCAGCAGCGCGTCCGGGCGCGGGAAGCGCTTGTCGCTGCGCAGCTTCCGCTCCGCCAGGCACGTGGCCATCAGGTCGCGCGCGTCCTCGCGGTCCAGCACCGTGAAGCCGGTGGAGAAGCCCAGCGCGCCCGCGTGCTGGCGCAGCAGCACGTGCGCCGCGTGGTGGAAGGTGCCGCCCAGCAGGCTGCCCACGTCCGCGAAGCCGCCGGCCAGATCCTCCACGCGGCGGATCATCTCGCGCGCGGCCTTGTTGGTGAAGGTGAGCAGCAGCAGCGAGGACGGCGGCACGCCCCGCTCCAGCATGCGCGCCACGCGGTACGTGAGCGTGCGCGTCTTGCCGGAGCCCGCCCCGGCGATGACGAGCACGGGCCCCTCCCCTGCTTCCACGGCCGCGCGCTGCTCGTC
>NZ_RAWL01000457.1:0-6708 GCF_003668885.1 Corallococcus sp. AB049A
GTATGATTCCAGGAAGATTGGACAGTTGTCTCTTCCGCGATTATCGACCGGGGCGTCCGGAAGTTGTGTGCCGGGCGTGAAACGAAACCGGCCCGGCGTCAGCTCCCCGTGGCCCGGCGCGGCGACTCGGTGTGCGCGGCTGTGTCACCGCGCACCTGGGAGTAGGGGTCCAGCGGATCCCCTCCCAGCGACTCCAGCTCCACCCACGTGCCCAGGCCCATGCGCCGCGCGTGGTCCAGCAGGAGGCGCGTCACCACGTGGTCCTCCAGCGCGTGGCCGGTGGAGTCGAACACCGTGTTGCGCTCGCGCCAGCCGAGGAACTCCTCCGGCTGCTGCACCACGGTGGCCAGGTCCGGGCCAATCTGGTCCGGGTGGAGCTGCTGGCACTCACCCTCCAGGCGCGCCTGGGCGGGGAAGTCCGGCACCACGAGGCTGCGGCGCAAGAGCGCCAGCGGCAGCTCCGCCTTGCCCGGCTGATCCGCGCCCACGGCATTGACGTGCGCGTGCGGCTGCAACGCGTGGCCGGAGATGACGGCCCCCGCGCCCGGCGCGACGGTGGTCGCGGTGCAGAGGATGTCGGCGCGCGCCTCCAGGTCCGGCAGCGGCGTGGGCCGCACGTCCAGCCCCAGGAACGCCACGCGCCGCACGAAGGAGCGCGCCGCGTCCGGATCAACGTCGTGCACCAGGACCTGCTCCAGCCGGAACACGCGGCTGAGCGCGTGCAGCTGCGACACGGCCTGCGCGCCGCAGCCCACCAGCCCCAGCACCCGGCTGTCCGGATGCGCGAGGTAGCGGCTGGCCACCGCGGACGCGGCGCCGGTGCGCAGCGCCGTGGCGAACACGCCGTCCATCACCGCCAGCAGGTGGCCCGTCTTCACGTCGTAGACGCTGTGGGACGCGACCAGCGTGGGCAGCTTCGAGTCCCCCCGGTTGCCCGGAAGGGAGGCGGACACGCGCACGGTCAGGCTGTCCCCGCGCCGCAGGGCGGGCATCCAGCCCATCGTCCCGGAGGGCCGGGACTCGCCCACCACCTGGAAGCCCTCCCGCTTGGGGACCTGCAGGACGGATTCGTCGAATTCCCGCAGCGCCACGGTCAGCGCGTGGATGAGCTCGTCCATCAGGACGTCCAGACCCACGCCCTCCACGAGCGCGCGCAAGTCAGTGGGACCGAGCAGCAGGGTGCGGAGAACCGGGAGCGTCATGCGCGCGGAGTCTACGCCCCTGACAGGAATTGCAACGGGTCAGTTTTGATTACGAATTCCTGTCTTGCTGTGGGTTTTGAATACAGGTGCAGGGAACAAGGTGGCGAAGGGGTTGTGTTGGATGCGGGCGCCCGACCTCCGGTGGACCTCCGTGGCCCCGGTCTCCTGCCCGCCCTGCACACCACCCCAACGCCCGAGTGAACGCCGCCTTGAAGCCCTCCGGTCCCAGGACGCCCGTCCTCGCCGCCGTCTCCGACGCGTCTCCCCGACGCTCCACCAATGGCTCCTCCGACGCTCCTCGCGCGCGCATCCTGCTGGTGGACGACACGCCGTCGAACCTGCTGGCGCTGGAGGCCATCCTGGAGCCGCTGGGGCAGCACGTGGTGTCGGTGCGCTCCGGTGACGAGGCGCTGAAGGCGCTGCTGCTGGACGAGTACGCGTGCGTGCTGATGGACGTGCAGATGCCGGGGCTGGACGGCCTGGAGACGGCGCGCCTGGTGCGCACCCGCGAGCGCACGAAGCACCTGCCCATCATTTTCATCACCGCGCTCAGCCGCGAGGCGGCCTACGTCACCCGGGGCTACGAATACGGCGCGGTGGACTACCTGCTCAAGCCCGTGGATCCGGACATCCTGCGCGCCAAGGTGTCCGTGTTCGTGGAGCTGTACCTGCGCGGAGAGAAGCTGCGGGAACAGGCGCTGGAGCTGGCGGAGCGCCGGCGCGTGGAGGAGGAGCTGCAGCGCGCGACGGAGCTGGAGCAGCAGCTGGTGGGAATCGTGGGCCACGACATCCGCACGCCGCTGGCCGCCATCCTCACCACCGCCAACGCGCAGCTGTCACGCGAGGCGCTGCCGGAAGGCCAGCGCAAGGCCTTCGAGCGCGTGGCCCGCGGCGGCGAGCGCATCCAGGGCATCGTGGACCAGCTGCTGGACTTCACCCGCGCGCGCGTGGGCGGCGGCATCCCGGTGGTGCCGGGCGCGGGCGACTTGAACGAGCTGTGCCGCAAGCTCGTGGACGAGCTGCGCGCGGCGCGGCCGGAGCGCTCCATCCTGTGCGACTTCGTGCGCGACAGCCTCCCCGGTGTGTGGGACCTGGACCGCATGGCGCAGGTGGTGGCGAACCTGCTGGACAATGCGCTCAAGTACAGCCCGCGAGACACCCCCGTGCGCCTGCGCACCTACGAGCAGGGCGTCGACTCCGTGTATCTGGAAGTGCAGAACGCCGGGGCCCCCATCCCCGCGCAGCTGTTGCCCACGCTCTTCGAGCCCTTCCGTCGCGGCGACGGCCCCGGCAAGCGCGAGAGCCTGGGCCTGGGGCTCTACATCGCGCGCAGCATTGTTGAAGCGCACGGCGGGACCCTCCGGGTGGAATCCACCCCGGACGTGGGTACGATCTTCTCCCTCTGCCTTCCACGTCAGGCTTTGGTCGAAGCGCGTGCGCACTCCCTGTGCGCGCCGCTGACGGCCTGAAACACAAGGCTCGTCGCGTCACGGGCAAGGCATTGCAGTGCGGGCTGATAAGTCCACATGAAAGGCATACAACAATCCATCCACATCAAAACCTCTCAAGGGATGAGGCAAGTATGAGGACGGTTTGCTACAATGCCAGACGTCCGGGAGGCGATCCGTCCGGACGCAAAAAGTGTCCGCTTTGGGGAGGGTGCGCGACAAATGAACGACAACTCGACGTGGATTCCCGTGGATGGAAGCGACCCGATGCGTGCGTGGGTGCGACGCCCCGCCTGTGGGACGGGTCCCGGCCTGCTGCTGCTGATGGTGGAGGCGTTCGAGGGAAACGCCCACCTGAAGCTGATGGCCGAGCGCTTCAGTGAAGAGGGGTACGTGGTCGTGGTGCCGGACCTCGCCTCGCGCGGAGAGCCGGAGGAGATGGACCTGAAGCCGGTGGTGGCCTGGGCGCGCTCGCTGCCGGAGATCGTGGGCCTCAAGGGCAAGAAGCAGGTCGGCGCGCTGGGCTACGGGCTGGGCGGGACGCTGGCCGCGCAGCTGGCGGCGCACGGTCACGTGGACTGCGCGGTGACCTACTGCTCACCGGGGATGGAGGACGTGCTCTCGCAGGGCGGTGAGAACGCGGCCCCCATGGTGGTCCACTTCGCGGAGTGGGACGGCTTCGTGCCCCCGTCCGCGGTGGCGCGGGTGAAGCAGTACGTGGGCGTGGACGTGGAGCTGTACGTGTACCAGGGCGTGCGCCATGGCTTCTTCCGCGAGGGGTCCCCGGCCTATCACCGGCCCTCGCAGATGACGGCGCACTCGCGGACGCTCGGGCTGCTCAAGAAGGTGATGGGGCCGCGCTACGACCTGGCCGCGCTGTGGGACAAGCACACGGAGCTGGAGTTCGCCGCGCGGGACGCCGCCGCGACCATGGAGACCATGGTGGCGCACCCGTACGTCAACAGCGTGCCGGTGATGACGGGCGGCGTGGGCGCGGAGTACCTGCACCGCTTCTACGCGAACCACTTCGTCCACGCGAACCCCAAGGACACGAAGATGACCCTGCTGTCGCGCACCGTGGGTGCGGACCGCGTGGTGGACGAGTTCATCTTCAGCTTCACCCACGACATCGAGATGGACTGGATGCTCCCGGGCATCCCGCCCACCGGGAAGTACGTGGAGGCGGCCTTCGTCGCGGTGGTCAACTTCCGCGGCGACAAGCTCTACCACGAGCACATCTACTGGGATCAGGCGTCGGTGCTGGTGCAGCTGGGCCTCATCGACCGCAAGGGCCTGCCCGTCACCGGGGCCGAGGCCGCGCGCAAGCTGCTGGATGAGACCCTCCCGTCCAACACCCTGATGGAGAAGTGGGACGAGAGCGCCCCCTCCAACAACCGCAAGGCCGGCTGACACGGCCGGGATGACCTGACCCCCGCGCCCCGGGTTCGCCGTTACCCAGGGCGCGGTGTCTGACTTTCAAGGGCTGGGACGCGCTGAGCCATTGCGCAGGCTCCTCTGGAAAGTCCAAAATGCGGCACCTCACTGGATGGTCCAGGGGGGCTTCGTTTCCCAGACTTCCTCTGGATTTGGCGCCGCTCCCGGATGCGACTCTCCCTGTCCCAGAAGCTCACGCTCGCGCCGCTGTTGGTGGCGCTGTTCTTCATCGTCCTCTTCTTCGGGTACCTCATCCCGCGCGTCAGCTCCGCCTTCGAGGCGCAGGGCCGCGAGGTGGGCAGCGCGCTGCCCACGGCGCTGGCGGCCACGCTGCCCGCGGCGATGCCGGGGGGGCAGACGGAGGCGCTCCAGTCCGTGCTGGACCAGACGGTGCGCCACCACCAGGTGGCCTACGTGGCCGTCTTCGACGGCGCGGGGCAGATGCGCGCGGTGGCGGGCGAGTACGCCACCGCGATGCGCGAGCTGCGCGACAGGCTGGGCCGCGCGCAGGGTGAGGCGACGTTCTACGTGCGGGACTCGGAGCTGTTGGACGTCAGCTCGCGCTTCGCGAACGGCGCGGGCAGCGTGCACGTGGGCTTCAACCGCACGGCGGCGCGCGCGCAGGTGAAGGCCATCACCACGGGCGTGAGCGTGGTGATGCTGCTGGCGCTGTCGGCGTTCGTGGTGGTGGGCATCGTGCTGGCGCGCCGGGTGGCGGCGCCGCTGGTGCAGCTGACGGAGGCCGCCCAGCGCATCGCGGAGCACGGCGACCTGCGCGAGACGGTGCGCGTGGAGGGAAGCGACGAGGTGGCCCAGCTGGCGAAGGCCTTCTCCATGATGACGTCCAAGGTGAAGGACCTGCTGCAGCAGCTGCAGGCGTCCTCGGACCTGCTGCGCGGTTCGGTGGACCACCTGAACGACTCCGCGGGCCGGCAGAACGAGATGGTGTCGCGCCACGCCGCCGCGCTCCAGGAGACGCAGGTGACGGCGCAGGAGATCCGCCAGACGTCCGTGGTGGCGTCCCGCGCGGCGGAGACGGTCATCGACGTGGCCGAGCGCGCGGAGGTGCTGGGCAAGACGGGCGAGGTCGCCATCACCGAGAGCATCGAGGGCATGGTGGCCCTGCGCGCGCAGGTGGAGCAGATCGCCGAGCGCATCATGGCCCTGGGCGAGCGCACCGAGCAGATCTCCGGCATCACGGAGACGGTGAAGGACCTGGCGGACCAGTCCCACCTGCTCGCGGTGAACGCGGCCATCGAGGCGGCGCGCTCCGGGGAGCACGGCAAGGGCTTCGCGGTGGTGGCCCGGGAGATCCGCGGCCTGGCGGACCAGTCCATCCGCGCGACGAACCAGGTGCGCGGCATCCTGGCGGACATCAGCACCGCCATCTTCGCCACGGTGGAGATCACCGCCGCGGGCACGCAGCGCATGGAGGCGGGCCTGGCCCAGGTGCGCACGTCCGGGGACACGCTGCGCCAGCTGTCCTCCATCGTGCGCGACAGCGTGGTGTCCGCCCGGCAGATCTCCAACACGGTGAACCAGCAGGCCACCGGCATCGAGCAGATCTTCACCGCCGTCAACGAGCTCAACACGGTGATGGGCGACACGGTGAAGCGCATCGCCACCACCAGTGAGTCCGCCGTGTCGCTCAAGCTCCTGTCGGAGCGCGTGGCGGCGATGGTGCGCGACTACCGGCTGTAGCCGGGCGGAGGCGGGGCACGAAGCGCTCCACCACCTGGGCCACGGTGCGCGTGGTGGCGGCGCCGGGTTCGTTCACCCGGGCCGCGAGGAAGGCGGCCCCCAGCCGGGCCACCGACGACACGACGAAGAGCACGTGCAGGTTCACCCACAGGTGGCCGCCCAGCATGAACTGCTGGGGCACCTGGGCCGCCAGCGCTCCGCCCAGGGCCGCCGCCGCCGCGTAGGCCAGCCCGCCCGCGGTGGCGAACGCCGCCAGGTAGAAGGGCCGGCCGTGGCGCGGCGCCACCGTGAGGGGCAGCGCGAAGATGGCCAGGCCGTGGCCGCTCCACAGCGAGCCCGCCAGGAGCACGTCGAAGAGCAGCGGCCAGAGCGTCCCCGCCGAGGGCAGCAGCCACAGCATGGGGATGGCGCTGATGCCCAGCGAGCAGAGCATCAGCACCGGCTGTGCGCCCAGCCTGTCGATGGCGCGGCCCCACAGGGGCGCCGTCAGCACGCGCACGCCCGCCACCGCCGCCGCGTGCAGGGCCATGATGACGAAGGTCATCTTGAGGTTCTGCAGGCTGTGCAGCGCGAAGAAGGGCGCGGACACGCCCACCGCCGCGTTCCACGCCACCTGGTACAGGAGCACCCGCCGGGCGCCGTCGTCCTTCCAGGGCAGGAGCGCCGCCTTGAGCTCCAGCTTCGGAGAGGTGCCCGGGGGCGCCGGGTCATGCTGCGCGGCCATCATCAGCGTGGTGACGACGCCCATGACGCACGCGGCGAGCGCCAGCACGGGCAGGGCCAGCCCCACGCCCGCGCCGCCCTTGAGGCGGTCCATCAGCAGGCCCGCGGTGAGCGACGCGGCGGTGCCCATCAGCGTGGTGAGCGCGGTGCGCTTGCCGAAGAAGCGGCCCCGCACGGCGCCGGGGACCAGCTCCCCCACC
>NZ_RAWL01000458.1:0-6708 GCF_003668885.1 Corallococcus sp. AB049A
CCACCGAAATCTACACCTATTAAGTCGTCGGCAGCGTCAGATGTGTATAAGGGACAGCCTGGGGCGGCTCGGGGGTGGGCTCCGCCGTCTTGCAGGCGGCGCCAAGGACACAGGAGGCGGCGAACAGGGCCAGTCGCTTCAAAGCGTTCTCCAGCTTGGACAAGGGGTGGGAATCCGGCGCGCATCAACCCCTGATGCGCGGGGGCATTCCAGTGGCAACGCCTCCGCGTGTGACAGGGCCGCCCCCCGCTGTCCACCATTGAAGCAATGGCATTGCCCCCCAGCGAACGGCGGCGCCCCGCGAAACGTCCCTTGCGTGAAGAAGGGACGCTCCCGGGGCGCGCGGGACTGCCGGTGAAGCGGTGGGTGCGTCAGTCGTCCTTGCCGAGGATGCTGTCCTTGAGGCCGCTGTCCACGGGGTCCTTGCCCAGCCACACGGAGAAGAGCGCGTCCGCGAAGTCCTTGCCCTCCACGTCGATGGACTGCCCGCCCGTCACCTGCACGGTGGTGCCCTTGCCCGGCACGTAGGTGAGGTTGAGCTCCTGGCCCTCCTTCACCTCCGCGGGGATGGCGTTCTTGAAGGTGTCCAGGCGCGCCTGGAGCTTGGGCATGTTCGCGCCCGCGCTCTTCTTGAAGCCGTTCTCGATGGCCTCGGTGATCTGCTCCTTCTTCAGGTCGCGCTTCATGAACATGCGCACGCGCTTCACTTCATCCGCGTTGAGCAGCGCGGTGGCGTCCTGGGTGGGGTTCTCCACGTACAGGCCCAGCGTGTAGACCTTGAAGATGGCCTTCTTGCGCAGGCCCACGCCGTTGAGCTTCAGCTCCTTGCCGGCCACGGTGGCGGTGTCCGGGTACTTCACACCCGCGATGTCCTTGGCCATGACGGGCGCGGCGAGGGTCAGCGACAGCAGCACGGCGGTCAGCGTCTTCTTCATGGAAAAACCTCCGGGTGGGTTTCCTGCGCGATGTTGGACGCAAACCTACCCACGCGTCTTCACCAAAGGATCCACGAAGGGCGGCCGCGTCTTGACGTACCGCGGCGAAGCGCCCGGAAGACGACGTTTCCCCGCGTGGCAGCTCCAGGGTCCCGGCGCAAAGGCAGACGCAAATCGAGACATTGTCTCAGCCTGCCCTGGAGGTAGACGCGACGGGCTGGATTAGTGGCTCATTTCGCCTGAACTCTCCAGCAACCACGTGAAATCACTTTGCTTTTTCTTCCGACCAGATCGTCCCGGAGGCACGAAACAATAATTCGCATTTTATCGACAAACATTTCAAACACTGGCTTCGGAGTTTGAAATGACCATCCGCCCTCTCCTCGCTTCCCGTTCCCCCCGTCCCATTCCCGTGTCGAACCCCGCGCCGGGCCTGGCTGCCCGCGCTCCTGTCGCCCATCGCGGGCCGGACAGCTTCGAGCCTCGTGGGCCCGCCCTTCCGCGGGCGCCGCTTCCTTCCGTGGAGGACCTGCGCGAGGCCGTGCGGCGCTCCAAGCTCAAGGACGCGGCGGAGGCGCTTCGTAAGGCCGCGGCTCCGCCGGCTCCGGCGACGACGACGTACACCATCCAGCCGGGCGACACCGTGGGCGACATCGCCTGGAACCTGATGCAGCAGGGCGTGCCAGGGCCAGTGGAGGCCATCGCGAACCAGATCGTCCAGCTCAACGGCCTGGCCAACCCGGACCTGATCATCGCGGGTGAATCGCTCCAGCTGCCCACCGCTCCGGGCACTCCGCAGGCTGGCGGTCCCGTCGCTCCGGGCAGCCCCGGCGGGACGGCGCGTCCCGGCGAGCGCTACCCGGTGCCGTCCATCAAGCAGATGTCGTCGGAAGGCACCGAGGACGACTGGAACCAGCAGTCCAACTGCGGCCCCACCACGATGGCGATGATCCTCAAGGGCTACGGCATCGGCACGGACCAGTCCGACGGGGCGTTCATCAACCAGCTGGGCCAGGGCGTGGGCATCACTTCGGCGGGCGTGGGCTACGCGGACATCCAGCGGATGGCCTCGAACAATGGCCTCTCCTCGGAGGTCAACCCGGGGACGGACGTGGGCTGGATTGAACAGCAGCTCGCGTCCGGGAACATGGTGGCCGTCAACGGCGAGAGCCACGTCATGCTGCAGAACGAATCGCCGCCGTTCACCTCCGGCAGCTTCAGCGGCGGGCACTGGATCGCCGTCACGGGCATGACGCCCGAGGGCAACTTCATCGTGCATGATCCGTCCAGCACCGTGACGGAGCTGACGCCCGCGGAGCTGCAGCGCTTCCTCGGGGAGCACCAGTACGGCGGCTACTCCGTCTCCATCCATCCGCCCCCGGGCGTGGCTCCCACCGATGGGCAGGGACAGGCGCTGGAGTCCGTGCGGCTGGCGCCGGGGGCCATGTCGCTCGCGGAGTCCGGCTTCGCGGGTCAGGGCGAGTTCCTGATGCGCATGGCCCAGAAGTACGACGTGCCCATCGACCTGGCGCTGGCGATGCTGTGGAAGGAGTCCCAGTGGGGCACCGCGGGTGCGTCCGTCGGGGCCAACAACCCGGGCAACCTCAAGTTCGTGGGCCAGGAGGGCGCCTACGAGGCCTTCACCTCACCGGACGCCTCCGGCAGCTTCGCGGGCTGGCCCACGCTGGAGCAGGGCATCGAGGCGTACTTCAAGCTGCTGGGGACGCACTATCGAGCCGAGCTGGACAGCGGGAACTGGACGGCGCTGATCAACCGCTACGCGCCGCCGGTGGAGAACGACTCCAGCCTGTACGTCCAGCAGGTGAACGACTACGCGGCCGAGGTCCGCCGTCGGCTCGGAATCGGGTAGGCCCCGGCTAGACTTCCCTGCCCCATGGAGCCGTCCGCCCCCGCAGACGCCATCTACCTCCAGGCCCGCGCCGCGTGGCCCGGAGTGGAGCTTCCGCGCGAGGACTTCCTCGCCCACCTCGCCGCGCGGACGGCGGCCTCCGGAGGCGCGCCGGTGCCCCACGCGGAGGACCTGTTCCTGGCGTGCGCCTGCGCGCGGGGGGTGACCGCGGCGCTCGCCCACTTCGAGCGCGTGTACCTGCCCGCCGCGCGTCAGGCCCTGGTCCGCCGGGGCATCGCGCGGGACGTGGTGGACGAAGCGCTGCAACGGCTGCGGGAGCGGCTCTTCCTGCGCCGGCCGGACGGGCCGCCGCGGCTGGCGGAGTACGACGGCCGGGGACCGCTGGAGGCGTGGGTGCGCACCGTCGCCCTGCGCCTGGCCATGACCGAGCTGCGCGAGCGTGCGGCGCGTCCCGTGGAGGCGCTGCTGCCCACGCTGCTGCCCGCGGAGGACCCGTCCTTCGCGGCGCTCAAGCATCGGCACCACGCGGACATCGAGGCGTCCATCGCCGCGGCGCTCGCGTCGCTGGAGCCGCGCCAGCGCACCATCCTGCGGCTGCACCTGGTGGAGAACGTGGGCGTGGAGGACATCGGGCGGGTGCACGGGGTGAGCCGCGCCACCATGACGCGCTGGCTGAAGGACGCACGCGACACGCTCGCGGAACGGACCCACGCCGAGCTGCGCCGGCGATTGAACGTCGAAGACCCGGAACTGCACAGCCTGGCCCGGTCGCTCCTGAGCGGCCTGGACCTGAGCGTGCGCCACCTGCTGCGCTGAGCCCGCCATGACCTGCCCGGACGAGAACACCCTGCTGGCGTATTGCGCGCACTCGCTCGGCGCGGAGGAGGCGCGCGTGGTGGAGGCGCACCTGGATGCTTGCTCCACGTGCCTCGCGCTGGTGGCGGAGGCGGCTCGGGGCAGTGAGCCCTCCACCCTCCCGGACGTGAAGGCGGTGCCCGACACGGGCCGTCTTCGCGTCGCGGACGCGGAGCTCCAGCGGGGCACCGTGCTGGGCCGCTACGTCGTCATCGACCGGGTGGGCTCCGGCGGCATGGGGGTGGTGCTGAGCGCGTACGATCCGCAGCTCGACCGCAAGGTGGCGCTCAAGCTGGTGCGCTCGCTCCAGGGCGAGGGCGCTCGGGAGCTGGAGCAGCGGCTTTTGCGTGAGGCCCAGGCGGTGGCGCGGCTGTCCCATCCGCACGTCATCACCGTCTTCGACGTGGGCACCGTGGACGGCCGGCTCTTCATGGCCATGGAGTTCGTCGAGGGCCGCACGCTGCGCCAGTGGCGGAAGGAGCAGCCGCGCACATGGCGCGAGGTGCTCGCGGCGTTCCGGCAGGCGGGGCAGGGGCTGGCGGCGGCGCACGCGGCGCACCTCATCCACCGCGACTTCAAACCGGACAACGTGCTGGTGGACGGTCAGGGCCGCGTGCGGGTGACGGACTTCGGCCTCGCGCGGCTGCCGGAAGGCACCATGGCCTTGCCGCCGCATGCGCTTCCGGAGGGCATCACGCCCACGCCCGGACTGGTGGACCTCACCCGCACGGGCTCTCTCATGGGCACGCCCGCGTACATGCCGCCCGAGCAGTGGAAGGGCGAGCCCGGCGACGCGCGCGGCGACCAGTTCAGCTTCTGCGTCGCGCTGTATGAAGCCCTCTTCGGCGTGCGCCCCTTCGCGCGCGGACAGCCACCGGACTTCAGCCGCATCCAGGCCCCACCGAAGGAGACCCGCGTGCCCGCGTGGGTGCGCCGCGCGGTGGTGCGCGGGCTGAGCGTGTCCCCGGCGGACCGCCATCCGTCCATGGACGCGCTGCTGGAGAACCTGTCGAGGACCCCGCCCCACAGGCGCACGTGGTGGGCGCTGGGCTCCGGTGCATTCGCGCTGGCGGGAGCGCTCATGCTCGTGTCGAAGGGCGCGCCCTCTCCCTGCGACGGCGCTCCCGCGCGCCTGGCGTCCGTGTGGAACCCGGCCCGGGCCACGAAGGTGACGCAGGCCCTGGCCGCCACCGGAAGCCCGCTGGCCTCGGAGGCCGCCGAGGCCGTGGCGCGCAACCTGGCGGACTACGCCCACGACTGGGAGGCGGGCTACACCCAGACGTGCCAGGCCACGCGCGTGCGTCAGGAGCAGCCGGAGTCCGTCCTCGCGCTGCGCATGGCGTGCCTGGATTCTCGGCTGCAATCGCTGGGTGTGTTCGCGGACGTGCTGGAGCACGCGGACGCGGCGCTCGTGGTGAGAGCGGCCGAGGCGTCGCAGAAGCTTCCGCGCGTGTCGGACTGCTCGCGCGTGGAGTCACTGCTCTCCGTCGTGCCTCCTCCGGAAGGCCCCGGCGTGGCGGCGAAGCTGGCGGACGCGCGCACGAAGCTGTCCCGCGCGCAGGTGCTGCTGGAGACGGGGCGTTACGCGCAAGGGCTGGGAGACGCGCAGGCCGCGCTCGCGGTGGCGCGCGAGCTGGCGTACCGGCCGCTGGAAGCAGAAGCGCTCCACGCCATGGGCTGGTTCGAGCTGCGGTTGGCGCGCTACGCGGAGGCCGAGCAGCGCTGGACCGAGAGCATGCGCGCGGCGCTCGCGGGCAGGAACGACCTGCTCGCGGCGCGCTCGGAGACGGACCTCGTCTTCGTGACGGGCTACGAACTGGAGCACGCGGACCGGGGCCTGGAGCACGCGGCCCAGGCGCGCGCGCTGCTGGAGCGCACCGGCCCCGCGGAGGAGGTGGAGGCCCAGATTGAACACAACCTGGGCGCGGTCGCCTTCGGTGAAGGACAGCTGCCCCAGGCGCGCGACCACTTCCAGCGCGCGGCCGCGATCCGCGAGCGCGTCCTGGGCGCGGATCATCCGGACACCGCGAAGAGCCTCACCAATGTCGCCCGGCTGAGGCTGCGGCAGGACGCGCCCGTCGAGGCCCTGGCGCTGTACCAGCGGGTGCTCGACATCCAGCGCAAGCGGCTGGGCGCGCGACATCCCGCCGTCGCGGACACGCTGGTCCTGCTGGGCGAGGTCCGCCAGCGCCTGGACGGTCCCGCCGCCGTCGTGCCGCTCTACACCCAGGCCCTGGAGATCCGCACCGCCATGCTCGGGGAGACGCACCTGGACACGGTGCGGCTGCACAACCAGCTGGGCCGCGTCCACGAAGCGATGGGCACCTTCGCGCTCGCCCGTCAGGAACATGAGCGCGCGCTCGCGCTGACCGTCCAGGCGTTCGGCGAGGACCATGTCGAGTACGCACTGTCGCTCGAGTCCCTGGCCCAGATGGAGGAGCGGCAGGGCGCGCTGCCAGAAGCCCTGGCGCGCTACGCGAAGGTCCTGGCCCTCCAGGAGCGTCTGTCCGGCCCCAGGAGCGGTGCCGTGCTGCGCGTGCGCGAAGAGCAGGCGCGGGTGATGCGCAGGAGCGGACATGCACGCGAGGCCGCGGCGGAGCTGGAGCAGGTGCTCGCCGCGCGCGAGGCCACCGATGGCCCCCGCCACGCGCTGCTCGTCTCGGCCCTGACGGAGCAGGCCCGGACCTGGCTGGACCTGAAGGAGCCGAAGAAGGCTCGCGCCGCGGCCGAGCGCGCACTGGACATCATTCGACCGCTGGGCTGGAGCGCGGTGCGCACCGCGGAGCTCCAGTTCGAGCTCGCGCGCGCACGGTGGGACGCAAGCGAGGATCGCCCCCAGGCCCTCACGCTCGCGGCCCAGGCACTGCTCACCTTCCAACAGGGCGGCCCGACGTGGCGCACGCAGGCTGAAAACGTCCAGCGCTGGCAGCAGACCCGGCGGCCCTCCCCTGCTGCCGCAACTCGCTGATCGCTCCCTTGGATAATGAGAAGACTCTCCCCTCCTGGAGTGGCCATGAGCTTCCTCTCCCGCCTCAAGCCCTTCCCCCC
>NZ_RAWL01000459.1:0-6670 GCF_003668885.1 Corallococcus sp. AB049A
GCCCGGGGGAGCTCCGGCGCGATGGGCGCGGCCTCCCGCCTTGGGAGGACCGGCGGCGGCGCGGGGGGCTCCGGCGCCGGGGGCGCTTCCATGAAGCGCGTCACCCAGGCGGCCCCCAGCGTGAACAGCAGGAACAGGCCCAGGCTCAGACCGGGGATGAGGAGCCAGCGGACGAGGGTGCGGTTCGGGGACGCCATGGGCCAAAGGTGCCCGCGTGTCATACCCGCCTCACGGGGGACCGTGAAGCGGGGATGCACGCGAGCGCCCGAGGCTACGGATACACCTCGCGCCGGGACGTGGTCGTCGTCGTGGGCGTCGTCGGGGGCACCACCGCGCCCTCGGCCCGGATGCGCTGCTTGCGGCTGACGCCCAGCGTGGCGCCCACCACCGAGGCAATGAGCCCCAGCAGCAGCCCCGCGAAGATGCCCCAGAAGACGCGGCCGGAGGTGTCCGCCACCTTCAGCGCGCCCTGCTGGGCCTGCTGGCCCACCTCGCCGGCCTTGGCCTTGGCCTGGTCCACCTGCTGCTGCACGCGGTCGGCCACGCCTTCCGCGTCCTGGCGGGACAGGTTGGTGTTCTGCGCGATGTTGCTCACCAGCAGCTCGCGGTCCATGCGGCCCTGGCGCACGCCCTCGGTGACGATGTCCTTGGTCGCGGCCTCCAGCTGGTTCGCGGTGATGGTGGGCTTGCCCTCCTGCTTGAGGCGCTGGTTCACCGGCCCGAGCGCGTCGTTGGCGTCCAGGCCGAACGCCTTCGCCGCGCCGCCGCCTCCCGAGACGGCGCTCGACACGGCGCTGCCGCCCGCGCCCACCGCCGCCTTGCCCACGTTGAACACCGCGCCCAGCACGTTGGACACCAGCATGCCCACCAGGAAGACGCCCAGGAGCGTCGTCAGCCCCCAGAGCACCGCGCCGTGCAGCGCGCCTCCTCCCTTGTCCACGATGCCCGCGCTGCGAGCGGCCACCATGCCGCCCACGAAGAGCGCGACGAGCGGGACGATGACGCTCCAGATGCCGGTGAAGATGCCCGCGGACTTCGCGCTCCCCACGTCGGAGGGATTCACCGACGACAGGCCCAGCGCCAGCCCCAGCGTGTAGAGCAATATCCAGACGCCCAGCGCCACGAAGGTGCCACCGAAGATGGCACCCCAGCTCAGCTTGTACGCACTGCCCGGCACCGCTGGGATGATGCCGGCGCGTTCGCTCTCGACAATGGCTGCCATTGGACTTCACCCTCGCTTCCCGTGAGTCGCCCGGGCCGCGCTCTTGACCGCGCGGCACCGGACGGACGTGTCTGGGTGAAGGTGTGCACCGGGCACGCCGCGTCGTTCCACCGCCCCACGGCCGCCCCGTCCTGAAGGGCGGGGCGGAAGGCCGGGTGGCCTCAGCGCAGGCCGAGCGCGTCGAGGAGCAGTGCCTCGCGCGCCACCACCGGCTCGCGAGGGAGCGCGTCCGTGCGGTAGCGCGCGACGAGCGCGGGCAGGGTCACCGGGCTGCCGTCGCCCAGCCCGCTCCAGGCGGCGAGCAGGCCCAGGACGTGCTCGGGAGGCCGGCCGCGCGCCCGCAGCTCCGCGAGCGCGAACGCCCCGTCGCGCTTCGCCAGGCGCTTGCCGTCCTCGCCCATCACCAGCGGCACGTGGAGGAACGCGGGCGCGGAGAGGCCCAGCGCCTCGTAGAGCTGGAGCTGCCGGGGCGTGGAGGGCAGCAGGTCATCTCCGCGCAGCACGTGGGTGATGCGGCTGGCTGCGTCGTCCACCACCACCGCCAGCTGGTAGCTGGCCACGCCGTCGTTGCGGCGCACCACGAAGTCCCCCACCAGCGCCTGCACGTCCTGGGCGTAGGGGCCCATCAGCTCGTCCACGAAGCGCACCTCGCCTTCGCGCGCGCGGAAGCGGTACGCGGGGGCGCGCGTGCGGGCGCGCTCCGCAACCTGCGCGGAGGTGAGGTGCGCGCAGGTGCCGGGATAGCGCGGGCCCTCGTCGGACAGGCCATGGGGCGCGCTCGCCGCGCGGGCGATCTCCGCGCGCGTGCAGAAGCACGGATAGATGAGCCCCTCGCGCTCGAGTTTGTCCTGGGCCTCGCGGTAGACGCCGTCGCGCTCGCTCTGGATGAGCGGCGTTTCGTCCCAGTCCAGGCCCAGCCAGCGCAGGTCCTCGTAGAGGTCCTGGAGGTACTGGGGGCGGCACCTCGCGCGGTCCAGGTCCTCGATGCGCAGCAGGAACGCGCCGCCCGCGGCCCGGGCCTGGAGCCAGCCCAGGAGCGCGCTTCTCACGTTGCCCAGGTGCATGCGGCCGGTGGGGCTGGGGGCGAAGCGTCCTCGCATCGTGGCGGGAACCATAACGTCCCCGCCCGGGAGGCAGGGAGAGAATGCCCCGTTGCTTCCCTCCGTTGCTTGGGGTGTGACTGCCTCCATGCGCTTCTTGCACTGCTCCGACGTCCACATCACCGAGGACTACTTCGCCCTGCCGCTGCACAAGCTGGGCTGGCGCCGCTGGGTGGCGCTCGTGGAGCTGACGGCGGGAGGCCGGGCGAAGGCCTACCGCAACGCGCAGAGCACGCTGTCCACCATCGCGAAGGAAGCGGGAGCGCACGGCGTGGACCACTTCATCCTCTCCGGTGACCTCACCGCCTACGCCCTGGAGGGCGAGTTCCGCGCCGCCCGCGCCGCGCTGTCACCGCTGTCCCCCACGCCCAAACGCTGCACCGTCATCCCCGGCAACCACGACGTCTTCACCCCGGGCGCCGCGCGGGACGGACGCTTCGCCCGGCACTTCGGGGACCTGCTCGAAAGCGACCTGCCCGAGTACCGCCGCGAGGGCGCGTTCCCCTTCGTGCGGCTGGTGGGGGAGGGCGCCGCCGTGGTGGGGCTGTGCTCCGCGCGCCCGCTGCCCACGCCGGGCCTGTCCTACGGCACCGTGGGGCCCGCGCAGCTCGAAGGCCTGGCGGCCCTGCTGAAGGACGCCCGGTTGGACGGCCGCGCCATCCTGGTGGTGGTGCACCACGCGCCGCGCAGCTTGGCGAACCACGCGGACGGCTGGCACCACGGCCTGCATGACGCGGACGCGCTCCTGAAGCTGTTGCCGGGCCCGCGCTTCGCGGTGCTCCATGGCCACATCCACCAGCGCTACCACCACCCGGCCACGGCGGACCGGCCCCACCTGTTCGGCGCGGGCTCCTCCACCCAGGCGGGGAAGGAGGGCTACTGGCTCATCGAGGTCCAGGACGGCGTCGTCGTGGGCGGGACGAAGCACGTGCCCGCGCTGTGACAGTTCCCCCGGGCGGCGGTACAAGGGGCGCACATGACCCCGGCGCCCTCGTCCCCACCTGTTGAGTTGTCCCTGGAGGAGTACCGCTTCCTGCGCCAGCTGGGACGTGTCACGGACGACCTGCTGGAGGAGAGCCTCCGGGAGCGCGAGACGCTCACCCAGTGCTTCCGGCGCTGCTTCCCCACGCTGCTGCAGCACCTGGGCGCGCGCGGCATCGCCGTCACCACGCGCGACGAGGAGCTGGTGGAGCAGACCTGGAGCGAGGGCGACTGGGGCGGCGTCTTCGCCGGTGGCCTGCTGGCGGGGCCCATGGGCCAGAGCGTCCACGACACGGGCACGCTGCTCACGCAGACGCTGGACGTGGCGGGCTCACCGGTGGGCACGCTGGGCGTGCTCTACGCGGGGCCTCCCGGCGACGTGGGCACCACCGCGAAGCGCCTGCGCGCGCTGGACGTGGTGGCGGAGGAGCTGGACACGGTGCTGATGCTGGTCCACACCGCGTCGGAGAAGCACCAGCTCATCCTCCAGTGCAACGAGCACCTGGCCAACCCCGTCTTCGAGGCGGGCATGGACCACGCGGTGCGCACGCTGGCGCAGCGGGTGCGGCTGCCGGGCTTCCTGCTGCTGTACCGCGACGCCGTGCAGCCGCACGTGCTGCACTACCGCACGTACCGCCACGGGCAGCTGGAGTACGAGAGCGGAGAGCAGCCTGGCGCCCCGCTGGAGTCGCTGCTGCACCAGCACGGCACGCGGCTGCTGCATGGAGACGCGGGCGTGCTCAAGCGCCTGTTCGACGGGCGCACCACGGAGGCGGTGCTCATCTCCGCGGCCACGCGCAGCGAGCCCCTGGGGAAGATTGTCGTCTGGAGCAACGAGGGCTTCTCCGCGTACGCGATGGACCTCATCCGCGTGCTGGCCTCCACGCTGAGCCAGCGCCTGCTGGACTACAACCGCGAGCGCATCCACCTGTCGCAGTTCTTCCCCACGGGCGCCATCGACGCGCTGCTGGAGGACCCGGACTACGCGCGGCACCTGCGCGCGCAGGAGCAGGAGGTGGGCATCCTGTTCGCGGACATCAACGGCTTCACCCGCATCTGCGAGCAGGGCTTCGACAACCCGCGCAACATCGGCCGCTTCGTGGACGAGTGGAGCGCGCGCGCCGTGGACCGCATCTGGGCGCACGGCGGCGTCTTCGACAAGATGGTCGGTGACTGCGTCATCGGCCTCTTCGGTCCGCCCTTCTTCCAGACGGACCGCGTGCGCCGCGCGGAGGCCGCCGTGCGCGCCGCGCAGGACATCCAGGCCTTCACAGCGGAGCTGAGCGGACGTGAAGAGGTGGCCGCGCTGTGCCGGCGGGTGAAGCTGCCGGGGCTGGGCGTGGCGGTGGGCGTGAACCTGGCCTCCGCGAACTGCGGCCTCTTCGGGCCCAACCGCAACTACACGGCCTTCTCCAGTGGCATGAACCAGGCCGCGCGCCTGCAGTCACTGGCGGGCTTCCGCGAGACGCTGGTGATGGAGAGCGTGCACGAAGCGCTGAAGCAGTCCCAGGAGCCCTTCGTGCGCAAGCTCCAGTTTGGCCCCCTCACGGAAACGCCGGTGAAGAACGTGGCCCAGCCGCTCAAGCACTACAGGCTGATGCCGTAAGCGTCGTCCATAGCCGTCAGGCCAGCAGGTGCGTGCCCGCGTAGCGGCGGGAGAAGTGGATCCACCGGCGCTCGTCCACCTCCACCTGCCACTCGCTGTTGGGCGTCAGCGGCAGGCGCTGCTTGAGGAAGCTCTCCAGGTGGTCCGCCGCCTTGATGGGCGTGAGCCCCGGCGCGCGGAAGGCGATGTGGAGCGTCACGTCCAGGGACGGCGCCACGTCCACCGACGCGCAGATGCGCAGCGGGCCCACGCGCCGCTGGTACTGCGTGTCCTGCGCTGGCCAGCTGGCGGAGCCCTCCGGCTGCGGAGGCGCCTGCTCGAGCCAGTTGTCGGGGATCAGGATGAAGTCGAGCAGGTTGCTGCTCGCCTCTTCCACCGTGCCGTGCTCCTGGATGGAAAGCATTGCCCACCTCCGCCAGAGAAGCCGTTGGGGTTGCGTGGAAGCCGTCTTGAAGAATGTGCCCACGAGCCCATGCCACGCAAGGGCCCCCGGACATCCGCGTGCAGCGCACACCTCGTGATGTGCGCGCATCGGCGTGGCGGACACTAGCGCCGCGGGGTGACACGGCGGGTCGGGTGGTGTGCCGCGCGACCCCGCGCGTGGGGGCTGCTCAGGAGGCGACGGGGAGGGAGCGGCGGGGCTTGCGCTCCACGGCGGCCTTGAGCTGGCCACAGCCCGCGTCGATGTCGATGCCGCGCCTCTGGCGCACCGTGCTGGGCACGCCGTACGTCGTGAGCACGTCCTGGAACGCGCGCACCGCGTCGGGGACGCTGGGGCCGCCGTCGTAGCCCACCGTGGGGTTGAGCGGGATGACGTTCACGTGCGCGTCCATCCCCTGGAGCAACTGCCCCAGGTGGTGCGCGTGCTCCGCGGTGTCGTTGCGGCCGGAGATGAGCGTCCACTCGAAGAAGATGCGGCGCTTGCGCTTGGCCACGTAGTAGCGGCACGCGTCCATCAGCTCGTTGAGCGGCCAGCGGCGGCCGGCGGGCACCAGCGCGGCGCGCTCCGCGTCCGTGGCGCCGTGGAGGCTCACCGCCAGCTGCACCGGGCGGGCTTCGTCCGCGAGCCGGAGGATGCCGGGCACCACGCCCACGGTGGACAGGGTGATGAAGCGCGGCGCCAGCGCCAGGCCCTTGGGGTCCACGAGGATGTCCACCGCGGACATGGTGTGCTCGTAGTTGTGCAGGGGCTCGCCCATGCCCATGAGCACGATGTTGCGCAAGGCTTCCCCCTGCGCGCGCAGGATGCGCGTGACGTGGAGCACCTGGCCCACGATTTCGCCCGGCGTCAGGTGGCGCGACAGGCCCATCTGCCCGGTGGCGCAGAAGACGCAGCCCATGGCGCACCCGGCCTGCGTGCTCACGCACACGGTGGCGCGGCCCTTGAAGCGCATCAGGACCGTCTCGATGGTCTGCGCGTCGTGCAGGCGCAGCAGCAGCTTGTGGGTGAGCCCGTCGCTGCTGAAGCTCTCGTGGTGCGTGGCGAGGTGGCCCAGGTGCGCGCGCTCCTGGAGCACGGCCTGGAGGTCCGGGCGCAGCCCCGTCACGTCGCCTGGCGCGCTGACGCCGTCGCGGTACAGGCCCGTCCACACGCGCTCGCGGTACTGGGGGCTGAAGCCCCAGCCGGCGAGCCGCGCATCCAGCGCGGGGCGGGGCAGGTCGTAGAGGTTGACGGTGGCGTCCGGCATGACGGGACCTGGGATAACACACCCGGCCCCGGCGCACCCGGGTCCGCCGGCCTGGGGGGCGGCCAGGGGAGCG
>NZ_RAWL01000045.1:0-31513 GCF_003668885.1 Corallococcus sp. AB049A
CCCCCGCCCAGAGTGGCGCGGGTGAGGGGATTGCCATCCTGATGCCCTCCCTCTCTCCGACGATGACGGAGGGGAAGATCGTCAAGTGGCTCAAGAAGGAGGGGGACAAGGTCTCCTCCGGTGACGCCATCGCCGAGGTGGAGACGGACAAGTCCAACCTCGAGGTGGAGGCGTACGACGACGGCACGCTCGCGCGCATCACCGTGCAGGCGGGTGACATGGCCAAGGTCGGCGCGCCCATCGCGTTCCTCACGCCCAAGGGCGCCAAGGCCGGGGCCTCTGCTCCGGCGGCCGCGCCGAAGGCTCCTGCCCAGGCCCCCGCCGCCGCGGCTCCGTCCGCGCCCGCCGGGGGACAGGCCGCTCCGCCGCGCCGCGAGGCTCCTGCCTCCGGTGGCGGCCGGCTGCGTGCGAGCCCCCTGGCGAAGCGCATGGCCCAGGAGCGCGGGCTGGACATCAGCCAGGTGCGCGGCACGGGCCCGCTGGGCCGCGTGGTGAAGCGCGACGTGGAGCAGGCGCTGGGCCAGGGCCTGGCGCAGGCGCCGGCGGCGAAGAAGGCCGCGACGCAGCCGGAGGCCCGCGCCTTCGGCACGCGTCCGGAGCCGCAGGCGGTGCCCGTGTCCTCCATGCGCAAGGTGATTGCCCAGCGCATGTCGGAAGTGAAGCCCGGCGTGCCGCACTTCTACCTCACGGTGGAGGTGGAGATGGACGCCGCGGTGAAGATCCGCGAGGAGGCCAAGGCGCTGGACCTCAAGGTGTCCGTCAACGACATCATCGTGAAGGCGGCGGCCATCGCGCTGCGGCGTTCACCGAAGATGAACGTGTCGCTCCAGGGCGACCAGGTGCTGCACTACGGCACCGTGGACGTGGGCATCGCCGTCGCCATCGAGGACGGGCTGATCACGCCCATCATCCGCGACGCGGACCTCAAGGGCCTGCAGGCCATCTCCGCCGAGTCCCGCGACATGGCGGAGCGCGCCCGCAAGCGCTCGCTGAAGCCCGCCGAGTACAACGGCGGCTCGCTCACGGTGAGCAACCTGGGCATGTACGGCATCGACCAGTTCATCGCCGTCATCAACCCGCCCCAGTCCGCCATCATCGCGGTGGGCGCCGTGGCGGAGAAGGCCGTGGTGCGTGACGGCCAGCTGGCGGTGCGCAAGATGATGACGGTGACGCTGTCGGGTGACCACCGCGTCATCGACGGGGCCACCGGCGCGGAGTACCTCCGCGAGCTGAAGGGCCTGCTGGAGCACCCCTCGCGGCTGTTGTTCTAGCGGTCGAGCGGTCCGCTGGCTTCGCCCCCGTGCGACGTGCACGGGGGCGAAAGCCCGGCGAGGACTACTCCCGCGTCGGCTCGTCCGACTCGACGTCCTTCTCCAGCTTGCGCTGGGCTTCCGTCACGTCCGCCTGGTCCGCGCGCTTCGTGCCCGTCTCCAGGTCCTCCTCGTGCTCCGGGCTGCGGCCCTTGATGCCGGGCCACGGGTCCGGGCGGGTGGCCTGCACGTGCTTCACGGGCTCCAAATCCTCGTTCTTCTTGTTCGCCATGGTGCGTCACTCCTCCCCGGCGCCGGGGTGTGGGTACGACTTCCGTGGCGGTACGGTGGGATGCCCACCTCCGCGCCGCCACCCGGTGGGATGGAGGCGCGGAGCGCTTGTCTGCCTGACTCCCTTCGGACGGCGAAAAAAGGTCAGCAGGCGGTGCGGTTCGCTGCTTAACTTCTCACTCAATGAACGACGACATGACTCGCGAGCGCCTGGGACTTGGACTGCGGGAGGTGGAGCCGTCTCCGGCCCCCCTGACTCCGGTGGTGTCCCTGGCGCACTCGCTGCAGCAGGCGCTGCTCGGCGCGCTGTACCCGCTCACCGCGGAGCAGCTGGTCTGGGTGGCGCGGGAGAACGAGGCGCCCTCGCACGTGGTGTCGCTGCTGGGCACGTTGCCCCGGGGCCGTTTCCCGTCGGTGGACAGGGTGGCCCTCGCGCTCGGCAACGCCTCCGTCTGAGGTGGAGTGTGGTTTGCGACGTTCGTTTGCGGCCTGGGTACAAGGTACCCCCAGGCGCGCGGTCGGACGTGCGCGTTATCTTCGGCGGGACCAGCCTGTCTTCCGGATGAGGAAGCCATGGTCTGGAGGAGCTCCATGAACGCCTCGGACCTGCCCGCCGTGCTGTACGTGGACGACGATGCCCTCAACCTGAGGGTCTTCGACGCCAACTTCGGGCAGCGGTTTCGCATCTTCCGGTGCTCGTCCCCCAACGAGGCCCTGGCGCTGCTGGAGCAGCGGCGCGCCGAGATTGGCGTGGTGCTGTCCGACCAGCGCATGCCGGGCATGACGGGCGTGGAGCTGCTGGAGCGCGCCCGCAGCATCGCGCCGGACGCGCGGCGCATGCTGGTGACGGCGTACGCGGACATGCAGGCCGTCATCGACGCGGTGAACCGCGGCCAGGTGACGCGCTACTTCGTCAAGCCGTGGGACCGCGCGGAGCTGCTGGCGGCGCTGGAGGACGCGCTCAAGATTGCCCGGCTGGAGCTGCGCATCCGCGAAGTGGAAGGCCGGATGATGAAGTCCGAGCGTCTGGCCACGCTGGGACAGGTGACGGCGGGCATCGCGCACGAGTTGATGGGCCCGGTGGGCTACCTCACGCAGAACGTGTCGTCGCTCCAGCGCGACATGGAGCGGGTGGTGCAGTACGTGTCGCGGCACCTGCTGACGGATCCGGACGCGGAGGTGTCCTCCACCATCGAGGACCTGCCGTCGCTCATCAAGGATTTGTCCGAGGGCGCCACCCACCTGCGCGGCGTGGCCCTGGGCCTGCGCGCGCAGGCGCGCGGCGAGGACATGGAGGCGACGGCGGAGGTGGCGGAGGTCGTCTCCTTCGCGGTGAAGCTGGCGCGCGCGGAGGTGCGGGACAGGGCGCGGCTGACCAGCAGCGGCGAGCCCATCCGCATCGTCTTCGGGCCGGTGAAGCTGTGCCAGGTGCTGCTCAACCTCATCGTCAACGCGGCGCAGGCCATGGAGGGCACGGGCCGGCCGGGCCGCATCGACGTGCGGTGGGCCGCGCGTGACGAAGACGTGGTGCTGACCGTGTCCGACAACGGCTGCGGCATCCCCCTGGCGCTCCAGGAGAAGGTGTTCCAGCCGCTGTTCACCACGAAGCCCGTGGGCATCGGCACGGGGCTGGGCCTGTCCATCTGCCGCGAGCTGGTGATGCAGTTCGGCGGTCAGCTGCGCCTGTCGTCCACGCCGGGCGAGGGCACCGAAATCGAGCTCACCTTCAAGCGAGCCCCGCTCCCTTGAGCCCGAAGGCGTTGTGCAGGAGCCGCCACACCCGGTAGAGGGTGTCGCTCTCCTGCGGCCGCACGTCCCGCACCAGCAGTGCGCGCCGGGGCGCCGCCTCCGGGCCGTATTCCACTACAAGTGCGTATCCGCCCTTCGGCGGCTGGATGATGTGCACCGCGCGCACGTCGTCGAAGGGGAAGGTCTCCGTGCGCGCCGCGCCCGGGGCCCACGCGAGCGTCTCCAGGCGCAGCGACTCCGTCTTGAAGTGCAGCACGAACCTGCGCCGCCGCAGCCGCGCCTCCGTCACCAGCGCGGCCCCCACCAGGGCCCCCGCCAAGAGGAGCAGCAGGCCAGCGCCGCCCGGCGTCCGGCCCTTGTCCAGGACGAGCAGCAGCAGTCCTGCCCCGGTGCACCCGGCGGCCAGGGCCACGAAGAGCGTGGGCAACAGCCGCAGCGTCCAGGCCGGCGGCAGGGATTCCCCCACCAGCCGGCCCCCGTCGTAGAAAAGCCGCACGTCGCCCAGCCGCGGCGGCACCCGGTTCTCCCGGAGCGCGTCTTCGAAGCTCACCCGGCGAGCATAGTGGGCGCGCCTGATTCCCACCCTCGAAGTTGAACGTGAGCTGTGCGATCCTCCCAATTCATGGATCTCCCGTTCGAGACCGGTGAAGGTGAAGGGGAAGGGCGGGGGACGCTCGCCTCGAAGGTGCTGCTGGTGGATGACGAGCCGGTGGTGCTCGACATCTGCGTGCGCCTTCTGGGGCGGGAGGCGGACCTCATCGTCTCTCCCGTGGGCAGCGCGGAGGAGGCGCTCGTCCTCTTGAAGGACCAGCGCTTCGACGTGCTGGTGACGGACAAGAACCTGCCCGGCATGGGCGGGGTGGAGCTGATCGCCGAAGCGCGGCGGATGCAGCCCGCGCTGGAGGCGGTGATGATTACCGCCTACGCCAGCTCCGAGTCCGTCATCGCCGCTTTCGCCGCCGGCGCCAGCGACTACATCGTGAAGCCCTTTGACGACCTGCGGGTGCTGCGCGCGAAGGTGCGCGCCGCGCTGGAGCGCCGCTCGGAGCGGGTGCGCACGCGGGACGGCGCCCGGGAGATGGCCCGGCAGGCCGCGGCGCTGCTGGACGCTGGCCGGGATGCCCCGGAGCCCGCGCATGAGGCGCTGGAGACGGAGCTGCGCAACTACGAGCAGGCGGTGCGCATGGGCCCCGGCGGCAGCGTCGCGGTGGTGGGCAGCGCCGAGGCCGTGAAGGTGCTGCGCGACGCGGCCTTCGAGGTGGTGGAGCTGCCGCCGTACTCGCCCCAGCTGGAGACCGTGGACGTGGTGGTGGTGGAGACCGGGGACCCGCAGTGGCACACGCTGGCGGAGCGGCTTCAGGGCCGCTCTCCGGACGTGGTGCTCCTGGCCGGCGCGGACGCCGACCTGAGCGACCTGCTGGAGGCCATCACCCTGCGCATGGACCTGGTGGGCTACGGCCAGTCCAACGCCGCCCGCATCCTGCCGGAGAAGGTGCGCATGCTGCTGATGCGCCGGGGCATCCAGCGCGCCCAGCAGCGGCTCACCTCCGCCCTGGACGCCTTCCGCCAGAGCATCGCCGCCACGAACTGAAAGAGAAACGCCCGGGCCGGGAAGCCACCGGCCCGCGGCGCACGGGAGCCAGAGCGTCGTAGCCCGCAAAGCGAAACGCCCACCTTCGTTTCCGAAGGTGGGCGTCTCTGAGTGACCCTGCCGGGATTCGAACCCGAGTTTGAGCCGTGAGAGGGCTCCGTCCTAACCACTAGACGACAGGGCCGGCTTGCTTCCCTACAACCACTTCGTTTCTGCTGCTGCTTCCTACATTCTCCGTTTTGCTTCGTCAACCGGAGATTTTCAGCTGGGGAACTAGGATTCGAACCTAGATAAGCAGAGTCAGAGTCTGCTGTCCTGCCGTTAGACGATTCCCCAAGGCGCTGCGTGCTGCTCGCTGCGGTGTTGCGGGCGCTTCTACTACCGGCTTCTGCTGCTGACTTCAACTACTTCGTTTTCCTGACCGGCTTGCCTTCGTTCTTCTTCGCCGGCTTCGCCGCCCCCTGCAGCGGGACGACATAGATGCGAACCTCTTCGTTCGCTTCGTAAATATTCAGCCCCTCGAAGTTCTTCCCGGAGGGGTTGGAGATGTGCACGGCCTTGACGCCCGGCTGGTTGACGATCGACCGCCTCGGGTAGCTCGAGGTCGGGTAGACGTTCTTGTAGTAGTCGAGCGTCGCTTCGAAGTCTCGCGAAGCCCGGTACCTGTTCTCGCCCACCTTCTGGGCACCATCCGGAATCTGGGCGCCGTTCACCAGCTCGGCGCCAGAGGCCGTTGCCCAGAGGGCCAGCAGCACCGCCCCGAGCGGGCGCGCCTTATAGAAATGCGGTCTCAGGCTGTCAAGCGGTCGCGTCATCGCCGGCCAAGATAGGGCCCGGCGATGTCCGCGTCCACCGCCAATCTCACGTCCCGCGAGCGAGCGCCGCGTCGATGCGCTTGAGGGCCTCCTCGCGGCCCACGAGCAGCAGCGTCTCCCCGATGCCGGGGCTGGTGGTGTTGCCGGTGATGGCCACGCGGATGGGCTGGGCCACCTTGCCCATGCCCACCTGGGCGGCCTCGCTCACCGTCTTCACCACGCCATCCAACGGTTCCACCGTCCACGAGGGCAGGGCGGCCAGCTGCTCACGCGCCTGGCGCAGGAGGTTCAGCGAGTCCCCGCCCAGGTGCTTGGCGGCGGCCTTCTCATCCAGGGTGACGCCGCTCTTGAAGTAGATGGACGCGGTGTTCGCCATCTCGTCCAGGGTTCGCGAGCGCTCGCGCAGGGCCATCACCAGCGGCTCCAGGCGGGAATCGCCCTTCGCCTGGAAGCCGCGGGCCTCCAGGAAGGGGACCAGGCGCTCCGCGACCACGGCCGGGGGCAGCAGCTTGAACCACTGCTGGTTGAGCCACTGGAGCTTCTCCGGGTTCCACACGCCGGAGGTGCTGCCCACGCCGTCGAAGTCGAACCACTCCACCATCTGCTCGCGGGAGATGACCTCGTCGTTGCCGTGGCTCCAGCCCAGACGGATGACGAAGTTGAGCAGGGCCTCCGGCATGATGCCCGTGCGCTTGTGCAGCATCACGTCCGCTTCCGGATGCTTGCGCTTGGAGAGCTTCTCGCGGTCCGGCCCCAGGATGAGCGGCAGGTGCGCGAAGGCCGGCGGCGTCCACCCCAGCGCCTGGTAGAGCATCAGCTGCGGGAAGGTGGAGTTGACGTGCTCCTGGCCGCGCGCCACCAGGTCGATCTCCATCAGGTGGTCGTCGATGACGCAGCCGTAGTTGTAGAGGGGGATGCCGTCCGCGCGCATCATCACCCAGTCATCCAGGTCCGAGTACGCCTTGGTGATGGTGCCCAGCACCTTGTCGTCGAACGACACGGTGCCCTCACCGGAGGGCATGCGGAAGCGGATGACGGCGTCCTGCAACGTCTTGCCCGCGGGCGGCGCCTTCAGGTCGTGGCAGGTGCCCTCGTACTTGTAGGAGCCCTGGCCCTTCACCTTCTCCACGGCCTCGCGGCGCTGGGCGATCTCCTCGCGGGTGCAGTAGCACCGGAAGGCCTTGCCCTGCGCGATGAGCTGGTCCGCGTGCGCGCGGTACGTGTCCAGGCGCTGGGTCTGGAAATAGGGACCGTACTTCGGGTCCTCCTTGCCGGGGCCCTCGTCCCACTCCAGTCCCAGCCAGTTCAAACCATCCGTGATGGCCTGGACGGACTCCGGCGTGGAGCGCTCCTGGTCCGTATCTTCCATGCGCAGGACGAAGGTGCCGCCGTAGCGCTTCGCGTAGAGGTAGTTGAAGAGCGCCGTCCGGGCGCCTCCGATGTGGAGGTATCCAGTAGGTGACGGAGCGAAACGGACGCGGGGTTTTGACGGAGCCATGAGCAGGCGCGCGATAGCAGGACGGATGCACGAGGGTCAACGCAAGCCGCCCGCTTGGGGTTAGGCTGCGCGGCCAAGGAGACTTTCCATGTCGATTCGACACGCGGTTCGCATGGTGGTGCTGGCCACCCTGCTCGGAGGGCTGCCGGTGGGGGCCACCACGATGTTGAGGGCGGACCTGCCGCGGATGGCGCAGACGTCCGACACGGTGGTGCAGGGCGTCGTCCGGCGCGTCCAGAGCCGCTGGAGCGGGGACAACCGCCGCATCGTGACCGACGTGGAGATTCAAGTGACGGAGGCCCTCAAGGGGCAGCCCGGCGGCACGGTGGTCGTCACCCAGCCGGGAGGCCGGGTGGGGGACATTGGCCAGGTGGTGAGCGGGCTGGCGTCCTTCTCCGAGGGCGAGGAGGTCGTCGTCTTCCTGGAGAAGCGCGGCGCGGCCGCGTTCCAGCTGTCCGGCATGGCGCAGGGCAAGTACCAGGTGCAGCGCACGGGGCCGGGCGCCATGGCGGTGCCGGCGTCCACCGGGGACGCGGTGCTGATTGATCCGAAGACGCGCCAGGAGACGGTCTCCAACGCGAAGCCGGTGACGCTGGAGCAGCTGAAGGCCGCCGTGCGCGCCGCGGTCCAGGCGCAGCAGGCGGCGCCCGCGAAGAAGGGGGCGAAGTGATGGGCGCGCTCGCGTCGTGGGTGGTGCTGGCGGCGGTGATGGGACAGAGCTCCGCGCCCTACGTGCGCAGCCGCGTGTCCCCCGGGGACGAGTCCACGCAGTGCCTGTACTGGACCCAGTCCAAGGTCAACTGGCAGCAGAGCACCGTGGGCAACCCGAAGGCGACGAACCACACGGAGTTCGACGCCATCACCCGCTCGTTCAAGAGCTGGCAGGACATCTTCGCCTCCTGCGGCAACCTGTCGCTGGTGGAGGGCGCGCGGGTGAACAACCGGACGGTGGGCTACAGCCGCGAGGGCGGCAACATCAACCTCATCCTCTTCCGGGGCCGCGCCTGCCGCGAGGCCGTGGACCCCAGCGACGCCTGCTTCGCCCAGGACACGTGCGCGAACACCTACGACTGCTGGGATGACAGCGACGGCACCATCGCCATCACGCTCACCACGTACGACGAGCGCACGGGCGTCGTCTACGACTCGGACATCTCCTTCAACGCCGCGCGCTTCAACTTCACCACCGGCAACGGCGGGCCGTGCGGCATCGTGGCGACGCCGGACTGCGTGGACACGGACGTGCAGAACACGGCCACCCACGAGGTGGGCCACTTCGTCGGCCTGGACCACACGCTGGCGACGAACTCCACGATGAACCCCAGCGCGCCTCCGGGGGAGACGTCCAAGCGCAACATCGACTCCGGCTCGCGCAGCTTCGTGTGCGTCGCGTACCCCAAGGGCAGCGCCAGCCAGCCCTGCTTCCCGGTGCCCGGTGGAAACGGCAATGGGAACGGGGACGGTGAAGAGGGGAGCGACGGCGACGGCTGCACCGCGGCCGCGGGGGGCCTGGCGGTGCTGCCGCTGCTGGCCGCCGCGTCGCTGCTGGCGCGCCGCCGCCGGGGTGTGAAGTGAGCCGCCGCCTGCTACTCCTGGGAGTGCTGCTGTGCGCGGGAGCGGCGGGCGCGCAGCAGGACTACAAGCGCACGCTCGTGGCGGGCCGGCCGCTGTGTCTGGTGTGGCCGGGGCGTGACTACGTCTACCACCTGCACGCGGCCGGCAGCACGCGCACGCCCGGGGACACGGAGTTCGCCGCCATCGAGGCGGCCTTCGACTCGTGGCGGGCGCTGTCCGCGTCGTGCAGCGACTTCCGCTTCATCCGGGGCGAGGATTGGACGCGCCCCGTGGTGGTTGGCTACGACCGGGAACACCCCTTCGACAACTACAACGCCGTCACCTTCCGCGAGCGCAACTGCCAGGACGTCGCCCCGCCGGACGACGAGTGCTGGGAGAAGGCGACGTGCGGCAACGTCTACCAGTGCTGGGCGCACGGGGGCGCCACCATCGGGCTGACCACGTCCTCGTTCAGCTTCAAGGACGGGACGGTGGTGGACTCGGACATCGAGCTCAACGCCGCGGAGACGGAGTACGGCCCCAGCTTCCTCTTCACCACCGTGAACGGCCCGCCGTGCGTGGACGCTCCGTCCACCAGCTGCGTCGCCACGGACGTGCAGAACACGATGACGCATGAGATTGGCCACGTCGTCGGGTTGGACCATGTCTTCTCCGCGGGCTCCACCATGGAGAACACCGCCGCGCAGGGAGAGACCTCCAAGCGCGTCATCGACGCGGGCTCCGCGGCCGGCTTCTGCTCGGCCTATCCGCGCGGCCTGCCGCCCACGCAGTGCCGCATCCCGGAGGACCCGGGCCTCAAGCTGGTGGCGGACGGGAAGGGCACCGGCTGCGGCGCGTCCCCGGGAGGGCCCGCCCTGGCCGCCGTGCTGCTCTGGGGCGCGGCGCTCTTGCGCGGGAGCAGGCGGTCAGCGGCCCTGCTGGCCCGCCTCCCTGGCGCTGCCCGGCGCGGGGCCCGCGGTTGGATTCCCACCGTGGCCGTCGCCTTCTTCGACCTGGACAGGACGCTGCTCGCCGCCAACTCCGCGTCGCTCTGGGTGCGCCGCGAACTGGCGCTGGGGCACATCTCCCGCTGGGAGGCATTGCGCGCGAGCCTCCTGCTCGCCCGGTACCACCTGGGCTTCGTGGCCATGCAGGACGTGCTCCTGCGCGCCACGGCGCTGCTCCACGGCTCCGACGCGAAAGCCCTGGAGGCGCGCTCCGCGGACTTCTACGCGGAGGCCGTGCGCGGGCAGTACCGGCCCGGGGCCCTTCTGGCGCTGGAGGCCCACCGCGCGGCCGGAGACCGCCTGGTGCTGCTGACGTCGTCCTCGGGCTACCTGTCCGACCTGGTGGCGCGCGAGCTGCGCCTGGACGGCGTGCTGTGCAACCGCTTCGAGGTGGACGCGGCGGGGCTGCACACCGGACGTCCCCTGGGCGCCGTGTGCTTCGGCGAGGGCAAGCGGCTCTACGCGGAGGCCACCGCGAAGGAGGCGGGAGTGCCGCTGTCCGCATGCGCCTTCTACACGGACTCGTACTCGGACCTGCCGGTGCTGGAGGTGGTGGGGCGCCCGGTGGTGGTGAACCCGGACCACCGGCTGCGCCGCGAGGCCCGGCGGCGGGGCTGGCCGGTGGTGGACTGGGGCGTGCCTTCCGGAGGCGCCACCCCGTCCGTCCCACCGTCGCCGCCGCTCGTGCCCTCCACCGGCCCCTGAGCCGGGGCCCGGCGGTTCAGCGGCGCGGCGACACGAGCCGCATGGTGAACGTGTAGTCCACGTTCACCGGACGGCCCTGGTACTGGATGGGCTTGTAGACGCGGGACATGAGCGAGTCGAGCACCGCCTTGTCCATGTGCTGCACCATCTTCAGGACGCGGCAGTTCTCCACGCGGCCCTTGGTGGTGATGGTGCAGCGCACCGCCACGAGCCCCTCCGCCTTGGTGGCGAGCGCCTCGCGCGTGTAGGCGATGTCGCGGCCCTCCTCCACCAGCATCGGGCGCTCCATGGCGTCGTTGAAGGGGATGACGGCGTTCGGGTTGACGGGCGCGAGCGCGCCGGTCGTCAGCGACGGCACCGCGAGGCTGCCCGCCGCGCTGACGGGCGCCGCGACGGACGCACCCAGCGCGCCGGGCGCCTTGTCCGTCGTCGTGGCGGGGACGACCGCGGCGGTGGCGGCCGGAGTGGCCTGCATCATCACCGGCGCCGCCAGCCCGCCCGGCGTCACGGGGGCCACGTTCTCGAAGTCCTCGGGGGTGGAGGCGGTGGCCAGGTCCACGCGGCTCGGGCGCTCACCGCCGCCCCGGCGCTTGGTCAGCTTCTGGGACAGCACCACCTCACCGGAGCCGCCGGTGATGATGGTCTCCGTCTGGTAGCCCTCCAGCGCGAAGGTCAGCTCCGCGGTGATGCTGCCCTCGCTGCCCAGGGGCAGCTCCATCACGAAGGGCGTGACGCCCTTCTCCTTGCCCTTGTAGTAGACGCGCGCGCCGGACGGCTGGCTCATCAGCCGGAAGCGCACCTTGCCGGGCGCGGGCGCCGCCGTGGGGGCCTCCGCCGCCGGGGCCTGCGCCGTGGGGGCCTGCGCCTGGGCCGCCGGCTGCGCGGGCTTCTCCTCGGAGCTGCCGCCGCGCAGGAAGAACGCCGTGATGCCCACCAGGCCCGCGACCATCACGCCACCCAGCGCGCCCATCATGAGCGTGCGCTGGCGGGCGCGCTGCACGTCCGCGGGCACCTCCACGCTGATGTCCACCGCGAGCCCGCCGTCCGCGGGCTCCGTGTTGCCCACGTTGGCGAACAGCGCGGACGCGTAGGGGCCCGTCGTCGGCGGAGAGGGGTAGGGGCCCGTCGTGGACGCGCCCCCCAGCCGGCGGAACACGCCGCTGTTGCCGCCCGCGGCCATGTGCGCCTCGCGCAGGCCCTCGAGCAGTTCGTCCATCGTCTGGAAGCGCCGCGCGGGGTCCTTCTCCAGACAGCGGCGGACCACCATCTCGATTTCCGGGGGCACCGCCAGGTCCGGACGCACGGACTGGAACGTGGGAGGCGGTTCCTTGTAGTGGGCGAAGATGAGCTCGATGTGGTCGCGCGCGATGAAGGGCGGCCGGCCCATCAGCATCTGGAACAGCATGATGCCCAGCGAGTACACGTCGCTGCGAGCGTCCGCCACGTTGCGCGCCTGCTCCGGCGCCATGTACTGCGGCGAGCCCAGGAACGTGCCGTTCTGGGTGATTTCGGGGCTGACCGGCCCCTCCTGCTGCGGCGCCACGGACTTCACGAGGCCGAAGTCCAGGACCTTCACCAGGTCCTGATCCGCCTCGTTGAGGATCATGATGTTCGCGGGCTTCAGGTCGCGGTGGACGACGCCCAGCGCGTGCGCCTCGCGCAGCGAGCGGCACACCTGCTGCGCCACCGACACCGCGCGCGCCCAGGGCAGCGGCCCTGCCTGGCCGAGCACCTGCTGGAGCGTGCGACCCTCCAGGTACTCCATCGCGATGTAGAAGATGCCGTCGTCCGTCTGCCCGTAGTCGATGACGGTGACGGTGTTCGGGTGCCGCAGCTTCGACGTCAGCGACGCCTCGCGCAGGAAGCGCTTCTGGAAGCCGGGGTCGCGGCTGCTCGGGAAGTTGGGGTTGAGCACTTTGAGTGCGACCACCCGCTCCAGCGGTGCTTGGAGGGCGCGGTACACCTTGCCCATTCCACCCACGCCCAGGGGTTCCAGAATGCTGAAGCGGCCGTTCAACGTCCGGCCGATGAGCGGATCCGTTCCCGGGGCCTCAGGGCTCGGGGAATCGCTCTTGATCATTCGTGTCCCCTAGAAGCTGCGTGCAACATGGTTTCTCCGGCAAAAGCAGCGGATCCGTATCCAAGCACAACTCGCCGGTGTGGCGCACGCCAAGGGGGTCCGGAATCCACCACGTCGGGGCAAGAGCGACCCCGGTCGCAGGGGGGGATGTGAGTCGCGACCTTCGGGCAAGCCCGCATTGCTTTAGGCAGGGCTCCCGGTTTACGGTTTTTCTTCCTGCCCGCCATTTGGCGGGCCGAGTCATCCGATGGCCGAAACCCCCAAAGTCCCCGTTCCTCCGCAGGTGCGCCGGATCTCCGTGCAACAGCGCCTGAGCGCGCTGGAGGCGGAGCAGAACCAGCTGCGCCAGGAGCTCGTCACCTTGCAGGGAGAGGTCCGCCTGCCGGGCCTCTACCTGACCGTGGAGGCAGGCAACACGACCGCGCTCGTGCCCGCGAAGCAGGTGCAGGAGGTGGTGCGGCTGGTGGCGCTGGAGCCGCTGCCCGGCGCGCCCGCGCATGTGCCCGGATCCTTCGTGTACCGCGGCAGCCCGGCGGTGGTGGTGGACGTGGCGCGGATGATGGGCGTCAAGCGCACGCCGGATCTGGACTCGCTGCTGGTGGTGGTGGACGCGGGCCGCCTGGTGGCGCTGCTGGTGGACCGGGTGAAGGACCTGGTGGAGGCGCCGGTGCTGGTGGACGGCACGCAGGGCGGCGAGGAGAAGCTGCCCTGGGACGGCACCGGGCTGATGGCCGGGCTGTGCCGCACGCCGGAAGGGCTGCGCCCGCTCCTGCGCACCAGCGCGCTCTTGAACGGCACGGAGGGCCTGTGAGCGACGGGCTTCTCGACGACGCAACGCTGGCGAAGGTCGAGGAGGTGCTCCAGAGCGCCTGCGGCCTGACGCTCGCGAGCAGCCTGCGTCGCTCGCTGGAGCCCGCACTGTCCCGCGCGGCGCTCGCGCGCCACATGTCCGAGGCCGCCTTCCTGCGCCAGCTGCTCATCCGCGAGCCGACGGCCGTGGAGGCGTTCATCGAGCACGCCGTCATCGGCGAGACCTACTTCTTCCGCCACCCGGAGCACCTGCGCTCGCTGGCGTCGCGGGCCCGGCAGCACCAGGGCGGCCCCTTCCAGGTCTGGAGCGCGGGCTGCGCGAGCGGCGAGGAGCCCTACAGCATCGCCATGGCGCTGATGGCCGCGGGGCTGGGCAACGGCGGGCGCTTCCGCGTGCTGGCCACGGACGTGTCCGGCCGGGCGCTGCTGCGCGCGAAGGCGGCGGTGTACAGCCCCTGGTCGCTGCGGCGCATCGAGCCGGACCTGGAGAAGCGCTTCCTCGTGCCGCAGCCAGGTGCGCCGGGACAGGACGGGCAGCACGCGGTGGCCCCGGAGGTCGTGCGCACGGTGGACTTCCGCCGCCACAACCTGGCCACGGACGCGGTGCCGTCCATGGGCTTCCACGCCATCTTCTGCCGCAACGTCCTCATCTACTTCACGCCGGAGCTGGTGCGCGCGGTGCTGAGCCGGCTGGTGAGCGCGCTCGCGCCGGGCGGGCTGCTCTTCGTGTCGCCCGCGGAGGTGCCGCTCACCAACGGCATGGGCCTGGAGACGCTGGACGTGGAGGGCACCCCCGTCCTGCGCCTGCCCCTGGAGCCGTCGTGGGCCCTGGTGGAGAGCGCGTCCGCCGCCGCGCTCCGCCGGGAGACGCCGGTGCCGGGCAGCCTGCGGCTGGAGCCTCGCGCCGTGACGCCGGTGCCGGGCAGCCTGCGCGTGGAGCCCCGCCGTCCGCCGTCCGGCTCCATGCCGGCCTTCACGCCCCGGATCTCCCGGCCGGCTCCGGCCCCGGAGGCCCCTCGAGCCCCGGCTCCCACGCCCGCCGCGCGCGCGGCCCAGGACGCGGGCCTGTTGACGCGGGCGCTGGAGGCGGCGCACGCGGGCCACTTCGAGGAGGCGGAGTCGCTGGCGCGCGAGGCGGCGCGGGCGCTGTCCCCGGAGGCCTACCTGCTCCTGGCGATGGTGGCCGAATCGCGGAACGATCTGGACGCGGCGGTGGAGGCGGTGCGCAAGGCGTTGTACCTGGAGCCGCAGCTGGCGCTGGGACATGCGACGCTGGTGGCGCTCTACAGCCGCCTGGACCGGCGCGAGGACGCGGAGCGCGCGCGGCAGAACGCGCTCCGTGCGTTGGATGGATTGGATGACGAGCACCCGCTGCGAGGCGTGGAGATGATGACTGCGGGAGGCTTGCGGCAGGCGCTGGCCCCCCGCTCTTCGCAGATGGGCTGGCAGGGCGCGCGCTGAAATGCTGGAGCGCGCCGGTACACGTGAGGTGGGGACAACGTGGAAGCGAAAGGTTTGAAGGTGGCGTCGCCTGAAGGGTCGGCTTCGACCAGGCTCAGCCTGCGGACGAAGATCCTCGGGGGCACGGGCATCTTCGGCATCGTGCTGGTCGGCATCCTGACCGTCGCGTTCTGGATGCAGATGAGCGACAGCCTGCTGGATGAGCTCACCAAGCGCGCGCGCGCGGTGAGCATCGGCATGGCGTTCGCCGTGGCCCCGTCCGCGGCGTCGAGCGACGCGGCCATGCTCCAGGCGGGCACCGACGCCGCCCTCAAGAGCGTGGCGGACCTCGCGTACATCGTGATCCGCGACGCCAGCGGCAAGGTGCTGGCGCGCTCCGCGAGTGAGCACTTCACCACCGCCGCCGCCGTGGAGCCCGCGGACGGCGATGGGGTGGTGGACCGCCTGTTGACGGTGGGCACGCTGCCCGTGGTGGAGACGACGGCGCCCATCGTCTTCGGCACGCCGGGTGGAACGCTCAAGCGCGTGGGCACCGTGCAGCTGGCGCTGGACCGCGAGGCGCTGGCGGACTCGCTGTCCTCCAGCACCTGGCGCACGGCGGGCCTGGGCATCCTGGTGCTGGTGCTGGGCCTCTTGGCGGCGGCCGGCATGGCCAGCCTCTTCATCGTGCCGCTGGAGCGGCTGGCCCGCGCGGCGGTGGGCATCGCGGCGGGGGACCTGCGCCAGCAGATCGACACCACCGGCACGGACGAGATTGGCGAACTGGCGAGCAGCTTCGCCACCATGGCGGACGCGCTGGTGCACCTGCTGCACGACCTGCGCGGCGCGGCCACGGACCTGGAGCACGAGGCCGCGGGCGTGCTGGCCACGTCCACCCAGCAGTCCGCGATGGCGCACCAGCAGGCGTCCGCCATCAACGAGACGAGCACCACGGTGGCGGAGATCGCCCAGACCTCCAAGCAGGCCACGTCCTACGCGGACGCGGTCATCGCGCAGACGCAGAAGTCGGAGTCGCTCAGCACGCAGGGACAGAAGGTCGTCACCGAGAGCGTGGAGGGCATGGAGAAGCTGGGCGAGCAGGTGAAGGCCATTGCCCTGGCCATCACCGACCTGAACGAGCGCACGCTGCAGATCAGCGACATCATCGGTCAGGTGAAGGACGTGGCGGAGCAGTCCAACCTGCTGGCCCTCAACGCCTCCATCGAGGCGGCGAAGGCGGGCGAGCACGGACGCGGCTTCGCCGTGGTGGCCACGGAGATGCGCACGCTGGCGGAGCAGTCCCGCATGGCGGCGGACCAGGTGCGCGTGCTCCTGGGTGAGGTGCAGAAGGGCACCCGCGTGGCCGTGACGACGACGGACGAGGGCAGCCGGCGGGCGCAGGCGGCCATGGAGATGGCGCGCGCCGCGGGCTCCACCATCCTGGGACTTTCGGAGGTCATCCGCGAGTCTTCGGGGGCGGCGCGGCAGATTGCCGGCAACACGCGGCAGCAGACCATTGGCGTGGAGCAGATCGCCACGGCGATGGGCGAGCTGACGTCCGCCATGAGTGATTCAGTGGAGGGCACGCGGCGCATCGAGCAGGTGGCCGGCAACCTCTCCATCTTGTCGAAGCGCTTCTCTGAACTTGTAGGCAGGTACCAGCTATGAACAGCAACGTGACGGGTGGGGCACGCAAGGCGGCGAAGGTGCTCATCGTGGAGGACACGAAGACCATCACCAACCTCCTGCAGGTCTACCTGATGGGGTGGGGGCTGGACTTCATGGACGCGCCCAACGGCGCGGTGGGACTGAAGCGGGCGCGTGAGCAGAAGCCGGACCTCATCATCTCCGACGTGCAGATGCCGGAGATGGACGGCTTCGCGCTGTGCGCGGCCATCCGGGGCGACCCGAAGCTGCACGACACGCCCTTCATGCTGCTCACGTCGCTGAAGGACGACGCGAGCCGGCAGAAGGGCAAGCTCGTGGGCGCGAGCGCGTTCCTCAACAAGCCGGTGTCCGTGGACGACCTGCGCTCCAAGGTGCGGGACATCCTCAAGCTGCCGGCCACGAAGTACTGAGCTCCGTCCGTCCATGGCCAACGAAGAACGCAAGTTCCAACCCATCGACTTCGACGAGCTGAAGGCCTCGCTCGACGCGGCCCAGATGCTGCTTGAAGGCGCCACCGTGGTGAGCGCCCACAAGCGGCGCGAGGTGCTGCACCAGCGCGCGGTGGCGCTGGCGAACTCGCGCCATGAGACGCGCCAGGAGGTCGTCACGGTGCTCGCCTTCCACGTGGGCGGCGAGCGCTACGCGGTGAAGATCGACGCGGTGGACCACGTGCTGGAGTCGCGCGGGATGTGCTCGCTGCCGGGGGCGCCGCGCCACGTGCTGGGGGCGCTGCTGTCGCGCTCGCGCATCGTGCCGGTGCTGGACCTGCGGCAGCTGTTGGGGCTGGAGGGCGGGGGCATGTCCGACCTGAGCAAGGTCGTGGTGGTGGAAGTGGAGGACGAGGCGTTCGGGCTGGCGGCGGAGGTCGTGGACGGACGGCTGGAGTTGCCGCGCGCGGAGCTGTCCCAGCCGCCGCCGGGCCCGTTCCTGCACCTGACACCGGACCGGCTCACGGTGCTGGACCTCACACAGCTGGGCAACCCGGCGGCCGCACGGCGCGGCTAGAGGGGACTGGGTTTCATGGATCCGCAGTTGCTGCGCAGCATCTGGCCGGTGTTCGCCGCGGAGACGCGCGAGCAGATTCAGGCCATCGGGTCGAAGGTGCTGGGGCTGGAGCAGCCCGCCAGCGCCCGCGACGCGGACCTGCTGCCGTCGCTCAAGCGCGTGGTGCACAGCCTCAAGGGCTCCGCGGCGAGCCTGGGGCTGGACGACATCGAACGCATCGTCCACGCCATCGAGGACGGGCTGTCCCACGTCGACGTGGACCAGCCCATCTCCCGCGGCGCCGTGGAGGCGATGCTCCGGGGCCTGTCCGCCATCGAGAACGCCATCAACCGGGGTGACGCGGGCGAACAGCCCGTGGTGGACGGCGTGGCCTCGCTGCTCAAGGCCCTGGGCCACGAGGAGCCGGCCGCCTCCGGGGCCGACGACGCCGCGGGCTCCGGCCCGCTGGGCGAGGACGGGCTCAAGGCGCTGACGGCGCTGGAGGAGGCGCTGAGCACGCTGGTGTCCCCCAAGGTGGAGGACCGGGCGGGCGCGGTGCGCGCGGCGGTGGACCAGGCGCACGCCCTGCGCCAGGCCGCGGAGGCCGTCAACGCGGAGGCGGTGGCCGCGCTGGCGGAGGCCGCGGCGCTGGGCTTCACGCGCATGGAGGAGGGCGGCGACGCGGCGGGGCAGGCGGCGTCGGAGGTGGCGGGCGCGCTGGTGGACCTGCGCTCGGCGCTGAGCGTGGCGGAGGACGCGGGAGCGGCCCATGAGCCCGCGCCCGTGAAGCCCGTGCCGGCCGCTCCCACCGCGAAGCCCGCGGCCCGCGCGGTGGCGGCTCCGGAGGGCCGCGCCGGCTCGGTGGACCGCGCGGTGCGCGTGTCGGTGAAGACGCTGGATTCGCTGGCGCTCCAGGTGGAGCACCTGGTGTCGGGGCGGGCGCAGCAGGGGCGGCGGACGGAGGGCTTCCGCTCGCTGACGGATCAGGCGCACGAGGTGCTGCTGCACCTGGAGCGCGCCGCGTCCCAGCTGGCCATGTCCGGCGGAGGCTCCGCGCTGGAGCCGCTGCGCACGGGCGTGGGCCTGATGCGCATGATGCAGAAGCGCCTCCTGGAGCAGGCCAAGGAGTCGCACCGCGACGGCGAGCAGCAGGCGCTGGTGGCGCAGGTCATCCGCGACGACCTGCGCGACCTGCGCATGGTGCCGGCCTCGCAGGTGCTGGAGCCGCTGCGGCGCACGGTGCGCGAGACGGCGTCCCGGCTGGGCAAGGAGGTGGCGCTGGAGCTGGGCGGCACCGACGTGCGGCTCGACCGGCGCATCGTGGACGCGCTGAAGGATCCGCTGGTGCACCTGGTGCGCAACGCCATCGACCACGGGCTGGAGATGCCCGCGGTGCGCAGGGCGGCGGGCAAGCAGGAGACGGGCCGGCTGGTGGTTCGGGTGGAGGCGCGGGGCACGCGCATTGGCGTCATCGTGGAGGATGACGGCGCGGGCCTGGACCCGGTGCGCGTGCGCGCGACGGCGGTGCGCCGGGGCCTGATGAACCAGGAGGCGGCGGACAAGCTGTCGGACGCGCAGGCCGCGCGGCTCATCTTCCAGCCGGGCTTCTCCACGCGCGACGAGGTGACGTCCACGTCAGGCCGTGGCGTGGGCCTGGACGTGGTGCTGGCCACCGCGCAGCGGCTGCAGGGCAGCGTGGACGTGGAGTACACCCCGGGCAGGGGCACGCGCTTCATCGTGGACCTGCCGCTGACGCTGGCCGCGGCGCTGGGCCTGCTGGTGCGCACCGGCACCACCATCACCGCCATCCCCTCCGACACCGTGAAGCGCGTGCTGCGGCTGGACGCGGACGACGTGGGCACGGTGGCCGGGCGCGTGGTGGCGCGGCTGGACGGCGAGCAGCTGACGTTCCTGTCGCTGTCGGAGGCCATCGGGCTGCCGCGCATGCCGCTGGCGCTGGAGTCGGGCCGGCGGCAGACGGCGGTGCTGCTGTCCCTGGGTGAGGAGCGCGTGCTGTACGCCATCGACGAGGTGGTGGGGCAGCAGGAGCTGGTGGTGCGCTCGCTGGGCAAGCACCTGCGGGACGTCACGCACCTTGCGGGCGCGGCGGTGCTGGACGACGGCCGCGTGGTGCCGGTGCTCAACGCGCCGGAGCTGTTGCGCGCGGCCAAGCCGGACACGCGCGCGGCCTCGGGTGAATCCAAGCTGCCGCGCATCCTGGTCTGCGACGACTCGCTCACCACGCGCTTCGCGATGAAGTCCCTGCTGGAGATCGCCGGCTACCCGGTGGTGACGGCGTCCGACGGCGAGGAGGCGTGGCAGGTGCTGGAGCGCGTGCACTGCCACCTGGTGGTCAGCGACTGGCAGATGCCCCGGCTGGACGGCGTGGGCCTGGCCCGGCGCATCAAGGGCCACCCCATGTTCCGGCGCACGCCCATCATCCTGGTCACGTCGCTGGACAGCAACGAGGACCGCGCGGCCGGCCTGGAGGCGGGCGCGGACGGCTACCTCGTCAAGCGCGAGGTGGAGCGCGGCAAGCTCCTGGAGCTCGTGCGCCAGCTGCTGCCCAGCTGAAGCAGCAGGGCTGGCTGGAGACGCCCGTCCCTACCGGTGGGCAGGGACGGGGAAGGCGTCATCCCCTGGCACCACCAGGGTGACCTCCAGCCGGGGCTCCACGGCCACGGCCAGCGTGCCTCCCAGGCGCCTCGCGAGCTGCCGGAGCACGGCCTCCGTGCGCGCCGTCAGGGCCGCGCCAGGGCACGCCCGGACGCGCAGCAGCCAGTGGGAGGCCTCCGGGGCCGGCCCCAGGTGGACGTCCACGGCCACGGCGCCCACGGTGCCCTTCGCCAGGGTGCGCGCCAAAAGCTCCCAGTCCGCCCGGGCGCCGCGCACCGGCACGGTCCGCTCGGCGGGCAGTGACAGGGTGGGGGCGGCGCGGCCCTGCCTGGGCGCGAAGGCGTGCGTCAGCACCGGGCGCAGGTCGTCCAGGCCCGGCGCGGGCGGCGACAGGCGCCGGTCGATGAGCTCCTTCTGATCCGCGGCGACCTTGGCGATCCGCTCCAGGTAGCGCTGCGCCTGCGCGCCCAGCGGTCCCCCGGTGCCCTTGATCATCATGTCCACGTAGCCCTTGATGACCATCAGGGGCGTGCGCAGGTCGTGCGCCGCGCGGGAGCGCCGCTTGTCCTGCATGGCGACGGTGCGCTCCAGGCGCAGCTTTTCTTCCAGCAGCCGGGCCTGCCGGGCGCCCTGGGCCACCTCGCGCGCATGCGCGGCGAGCAGCGCCGGAGCGAACGCGCTGAAGCGCGCCACCACGCTGCGCTGCGACGTCGTCAGCGGCGCGGGCCATACCTCCAAGATAGAGGGCCGCTTCGTGCCTTCCGCGCGACGGGCGGGGACGTTCCCCACCATCATCACGCACACGCGTCCTTCATAGAGGGCCGCGCCGGTCGCTCCGGTCAGCCGCAAGGACGCCTTCAGGAGAGCCTCCAGGCCCGCGCGCGGTCCTCCGCGCAGCGCCTGCTCGGCCACCGCCGTCAGCGTCGTTTCCATCCTGGCATCGAGGTCGTCCTCGATGCGCCGCCCCATCCAAGCCCCAGCCCGCACGCGCCAAGGAATGGCCATGCCCGTCAAGAGGCGCAACGGCTCCACCAGGGAGCACTTCCGTTCCGCACCCGGCAGCAATCCTTTACCCACGTGGATCAGGCCGGGCGGACATTTTTACCGAAGTCCGGGCAGGGGGCTCACGCCAAACCCTTGCTCTTGCTGGGAAAAGGTTTTGGCCAGCCGCTTGCTATCACCTGCCCACGTCAGGCTGGGCGGGAAGGGGCGGATGGGTACTCTCGATTACTACGCGACGATGGCTCGGATGGCGCCTGGGGCGCTCGCGAAGAGCGCGGTCCGCCGGGTCCAGAAGGTCGCGCGGCAGGCGCTGTACCGCCGCCGCGAGCAGGTGGACGAGGCGCAGCTGCTGGAGTCCTTCGGCGCCACCCGAGCCGAGGACCTGGTGACGCTCGCGCTGGATCAGCGCACCTCGAGGGCCTGGTGTGAGGTGTCGCAGCGCAAGTCCGCTCGCGCCGCCATCCAGAGTGTTCCGGGCGCCAAGGCGCGCACCGTTCAGCGCGCGGAGCGGGCGCTGCGTCAGGAGTGGGACGTCTTCGGCACGCCGGTCTCCTTCGGTGAAGGCAAGCCGGTGGACTGGTCCCTGGATCCGGTGAGCGGCCGGCGCTTTCCCATGGATCCCGTGGAGCGCATGCCGCTGCACGTGACGGGCATGGATCCGAAGTACCCGTGGGTGATGGGCCGCCTGGACAGCGTGGTGGCCCTGGCCCAGGGCGCGTGGGTGGCGGACAGGAAGACCGAGCGCTCGCGCTTCGCCACCGCGTTCGTCCACCAGACGCTGGACTTCCTGCAGGCCAACCCCGTGGGCATGGGCGTCCACTGGACGTGCCCCATGGAGATTTCCTTGCGCGCGGCGAACCTCGCGCAGGCGCTGGCGATGTTCGCGGACGCGCCGGAGGTGCGCCGTCCGGAGTTCCTGGTGCCCGTGCTGGGCGCGCTCGCGGAGCACTGCGCGTGGGTGGAGGCCCACCTGGAGGACACCAGCGCGGTGCCCAACAACCACCTGGTCTCCAACTACGTGGGGCTGGCGGTGGTGGGGCTGCTCTTCCCGGAGCTGCCCGGCGCGCCCCGTCAGGTGGCGCTCGCGGCCAACGGCCTGCGCACGGAGATGGAGGCGCAGGTCCACCCCGAGGGCACGTCCTTCGAGGGCTCCATTCCCTACCACCGCCTGTCGGTGGAGCTGTTCACGCTGGCCTTCCTCGTCGCTCGCGGCGCGGGCGTGTCGCTGGGGCCCGCGTATGAAGCGCGTCTGCGATTGATGTTCGTCGCGGCCCGCGCGTGGTCCTCCGAGTCCGGCCTGGCGCCGCAGATTGGCGACAACGACAGCGGCCGCGTGTTCCCGTTCCAGGACCGCGAGGATGGCGATCACAGCTACCTGGCCGGGCTGGGCGCGGCGCTCTTCAACGACGCGGGCCTGGGCGGCGGCGTGTTCCCGGACGAGGCGGCGTGGCTCCTGGGCGACGCGGGCTTCGTGCGCTTCCACGCGCTGCCCGCGGCTTCCGCGCCCACGTCGGTCAGCTTCGCGGAAGGTGGATTTCACATCTTGCGCGGCGAAGGGGTCGTGCTCACCGTCTCGGCCGGAAAACAGGGGCAGCGGGGCGTCGGAGGACACAGCCACAACGACAAGCTTTCCTTCGAGCTTCACCTCGCCGGCCGCCCCGTCATCGTCGATTCAGGCACGGGTTCGTACACGCGGGATCCGGCCCTGCGCAACGCGATGCGGAGCACCGCGGCGCACAACACGCTTCAGGTGGATGGGGCGGAGCAGGCCCCGTTGGATCCGGCGCGGCTGTTCGCGCTGCCGGAGGATGCCCGGGCTCGCGTCGTGGCCTTCCAGCCCGGCTCGAAGCATGACCGGTTGGTGGTGCGCCACGACGGCTACCGCCACCTGCCGGCCCCGGTAGGGATTGAGAGGACTTTCTTCCTCGACCGGCACGTGCGCGCGCTGGCCGTGGGGGACCGGCTCGTCGGAACGGGCCGTCATGAGGTGGTCGGACGTTTGCACCTGCCGGATGCGCAGGCGCGGTGGTGCCAGCCCGCGGCGGAAGTGTTGGCGCGGGCGGGGCGCGTGAAGGAGGGCCCGGAGGCCTTCGATGCACGCGCCCTGGAGATTGGTCCGGCGGATGCCCCCGCGGGTTGGGTGCTCTTCGGGCAGGGGTTGGAGACCCTGCTCGTGCCGTCCCACTACTCGCCTGGATATGGGCGCGTGGTGCCGGCGGTGTCGGTGGAGTTCCGGAGGCAGCTGACGCCTCCGGCATGGTTGGGGTGGGTGTTCGTCTTCAGGTGATTGGTGTGGGTCGGGACGTGTGAGCCGGCGAGGCCGCACGTCAACTGCTGGGAGTAACGACAATGCGCGTGATGGTTGGCAACCCGTTGCTGGGTCGGATTCAGAATCGGGAAGCGAAGGTGGGCGTGGTGGGTCTGGGGTACGTCGGTCTTCCGCTGGGCATGGCGTTCGCGGAAGCCGGGTTCCCTGTCACGGGGCTGGACGTCGACCAGCGCAAGATCGACAAGATCGCCAAGGGTGAGAGCTACATCAAGCACATCCCCAGCGCGCCGCTGGCGGAGCTCACCAACGCCGGCAAGCTCAAGGCGACCAACGACTTCGCGAAGTCCCGCGAGCTGGACTGCGTGGTCATCTGCGTGCCCACGCCGCTCACCGCGTCGCGTGAGCCGGACATGACCTTCATCATCCAGACGGGCGAGGCCCTGGCGCCGTACGTGCGCCCCGGCCAGCTCTTCATCCTGGAGTCCACCACCTACCCGGGCACCACGGAGGAAGTGCTCAAGCCGCTGCTGGAGAAGAACGGCCTCAAGGCGGGCGTGGACTTCTTCCTGGCCTTCAGCCCCGAGCGCGAGGACCCGGGCAACAAGGGCTTCAACACGAAGACGATTCCGAAGGTCGTCGGCGGCTACTCGCCCGCGTGCCTCGAGGTGGCGGTCGCCCTCTACGGCAGCGCGCTGAAGGAAGTCGTCCCGGTGTCCTCCACGCGCGTGGCGGAGCTGGCCAAGCTGCTGGAGAACATCTACCGCTGCGTGAACATCGCCATGGTCAACGAGATGAAGATGCTCTGCGACCGCATGAACGTGGACGTGTGGGAGGTCATCCAGGCCGCCAGCACCAAGCCCTTCGGCTTCCAGCCGTTCTACCCGGGCCCGGGCCTGGGCGGGCACTGCATCCCCATCGACCCGTTCTACCTGACGTGGAAGGCGCGCGAGTTCGAGTTCCACACCAAGTTCATCGAGCTGGCCGGTGAGGTGAACTGGCAGATGCCCTACTACGTGGTGCAGCGCACGATGGAGGCGCTCAACCAGAACAAGAAGGTGCTCAACGGCGCGAAGGTCCTCTGCATCGGCGCGGCGTACAAGAAGGACATCGACGACCACCGCGAGTCCCCGTCGCTGCGCGTGATGACGCTCCTCAAGGAGAAGGGCGCGGAGATCGCCTACCACGACCCGTTCGTGAAGGAGCTGCACAAGGGCCACGGCTTCAACATGGAGATGAAGTCCGTCCCGCTCGACCCGGAGACGCTCAACCAGTACGACGCGGTGATGATCCTCACGGACCACTCGCACATCGACTACAACGAGCTGGTCCAGCGCTCGAACATCGTCGTCGACACGCGCAACGCGACCAAGAACGTCACCCAGGGCCGCGAGAAGATCGTCAAGGCGTAAGCCTGTAGCCACCACAGCATGCGGGCAGGAGGGTCCTCGCTTCACGCCATGGTGCGTGAGGGGAGGGCCCTCGCCGCGTTTCTGGCTACAGTGCGTCGCCGTGACCCGCGCCTTCCGAACCCTGTTCCCGCTGTCCGTGGCCGCGTCCCTGCTGATGGGCGCATCTCCCGCCGCTGATCCCCGCGCCCGGTTGCTGGACGCGATGAGCGCGGAGCTCCAGCGCAACCAGCAGCAGCTCAAGGTGACGGGCCATGAGGCGCCGTACTTCCTGAGCTACGGCGTGAAGGACTACGAGTCGCGGCTGATCATCGCGCGCTACGGAGCGCTGTTCCAGGACGACGACTACCGCGAGCGCAAGCTGGGCGTGGACGTGCGCGTGGGCAGCTACGACTACGACAGCTCCGTGGCGGACTCGTTGGACTTCGGCTTCAGCACCAGCAAGGGCTCCAGCTTCACCGCGCGCAAGGACGGGCCGCTGGACGACTCGCCGCTCGCGCTGCGCACGTCGCTGTGGCTGGTGACGGATGAGAAGTACAAGGCCGCGCTCTTCCAGTACCTGAAGAAGAAGGGGGAAGACGTCTACACGGTGGAGGACCCGAAGCGCCCCGCGTCCTTCTCCAAGGAGACGCCCGCCACCTACGTGCAGCCGCCGGTGGCCTTCCCCTTCGACCGCGAGAAGTGGCGCCGCGTGGCCCGCGAGGTGTCCGCGCGCTTCACCGCGCACCCGGAGCTGTTCGACTCGGAAGTTCGCGTCACCGCGGACAAGGCCACGCGGCTGTTCGTGTCGTCCGAGGGCACGCGCCTCATCACGGAGGAGACGCTGTACGCGTTCCACGTCTCCGCGGTGACGCGCGCGCCGGACGGGCAGCTCTTGGACGACTCGCGCAGCTTCTACCTGCCCACGGAAGCGGGGATGCCCAGCGAGGCGCGCGTGCACGAGGCCGCGCAGAAGGTCATCGACGAATTGCTCGCGCTGCGCCAGGCGCCGGCCATCACGCCGTACGCGGGCCCGGCCATCCTGGCGCCGGAGGCCGCGGGCGTGCTCTTCCACGAGACGCTGGGCCACCGGCTGGAGGCGGACCGGCAGGACGGCGACACCGACGGCAAGACGTTCAAGGGACAGGAGGGCAAGCAGATCCTCCCGGCGTTCCTGTCGCTGCGGGATGATCCGTCCAGGCGCGAGGTGAACGGCGAACCGCTCAACGGCTACTACCTCTACGACGAAGAGGGCGTGAAGGGGCAGCCGGTGAGCCTGGTGGAGAAGGGCGTGCTCAAGGGCTACCTGATGAGCCGTCACCCGGTGGAGGGCTTCCCCAAATCCAACGGCCACGGGCGCGGCCAGGGCACGCTCCAGCCGGTGGCGCGCATGGCGAACCTCCTGGTGGACAGCACGAAGCAGGTGAGCGACGCGGAGCTGAAGAAGCTGCTGATCGCGGAGGCGAAGCGGCAGGGCAAGCCCTATGGCCTCATCATCCGAGACATCACCGGCGGCAACACCAACACGTCCAGCTACGGCTACCAGGCCTTCAAGGGCGTGCCGCGCATGGTGTTCCGCGTGGACGTGAAGACGGGTGAGGAGACGCTGGTGCGCGGCGTCGAAATCGTCGGCACACCGCTGTCGTCCGTGAACCGCATCCTCGCCACCGGCCAGCGCCTGGGCGTGTTCAACGGCTTCTGCGGCGCGGAGAGCGGCAACGTGCCCGTGTCCACCGTGGCGCCCGCGGTGCTGCTCCAGGAGCTGGAGCTGCAGCGCACCATGGAGGGCAAGGACCGGCCGCCGCTGCTGCCCAGCCCGGCCGCCCCGGTGAAGGGGACGGCCGGACCGGAGGCGAAGAAGGACTAGCCGACCTTCTTCAGCACCACGTAGCCGGCGGCGGGGATGTTCACCGGGGTGTTCCCGCCGTTGAGCGTGGCGCCGTAGTTGCCGAAGTTGCCGCCGCCGTACACCGCGGCGTCGCTGTTCAGCACTTCCTTCCACTGGCCCGGGGGCAGGGGCAGCGAGTAGCCCTCCAGGTTCTTCTTGTTGAGGCTGCCCACCACGAGGAACTCCTCGTTGCCCGACTTGCGCGTGAAGGCCATCACGCTGTCGTCGTTGTGGGTGTAGACGCGCTTCACCTCCGCCGCCGCGCTGAAGGCGCCGCTGCTGTTCCTGAGGCCGATGGCGTCCTTGTAGAAGTTGAAGGACTGCCGGCGGGTGATGTCCAGCATCGCGTCCTTGCGCTCGGAGGCGGGCCTGGCGGCGACTTCCGCGAACAGCTTCTTGTCGTCCGCGGAGAAGGCCTTGTACGCGCTGTCCTTCGCGCGCGCGTCCGGGGACAGGTTGAACAGGCGCTCGTAGGTGGCCTTGGTGGTGTCGTTGAACGTCACCTTGCCGAAGTCCACGCCCTTGCCCACGTCCTGCCAGCTCCAGTCGCTGTCCCAGGTGGAGGGGTTGCCCCACTTGAAGGGGTTCTGGGCGCCGAACTCGTCACCCTGGAAGAACATGGGGATGCCGGGGCCGGCCATGCCGATGCCGGCGGCGAAGCGGGCGGCGCCGCGCGCCCAGTCCTCCGGGAAGTCGGTGGGGTCCGCGCCCTCGGCGGTGTCCATCGTGCGCTCGGCGTTACCCACTTCGTCGTGGTTGCTGATGATGGACAGCGCGTGCTTCCAGCCGTCCAGGCCGCGCGGGTTCGTCATCAGGTCCACGAACGCGTCCACGTCCGTCTTCATCCCGCGCGAGGCGGCCTGGATGAGGCCCGGCTTGCTGTTGTCGCGCACCAGCCGGTGCTGGAACTCCGTGTACCACTGGGCGTCGAAGCCGCCGCCCGTGCCGTCCGACTTCGCGGGGCGCGAGATGTCCGGCTCGTAGTCGAACTGCTCCGCCACGGTCCACGCGTTGGGGTTGATGAAGTGCACCTGGCGGTTGATCTCCCGGAGCATGTCCCAGCCGTCCTTGCCGCCCGTGCCCTTGATGGGCTCCGTGAAGTCGAAGCGCAGGCCGTCGAACTTCAGCTCGGCGATCTGCTGAACGGCGTGGTCGACGAAGAGCTGCTTCACCTGCGGCGTGTTGTACGCGGGCACGGCGCCCCACGGGGTGTCGCGCTGCTCGAACTTGCCGGGCTCCTTGGCCCAGTTGAAGTACGGGTTGCTGGGGCCGCCCACGTTCCACAGGCCGTTGTGGTCGCCGAAGACGTGGTTGTAGACGACGTCCGACACCACGTTGAGGCCCTTGCCGTGCGCCTCGTCGATGAAGCGCTTCAGCGCCTCGTCGCCCTCCACCCACTGGCCGCTTTCGTCCTCGAAGCCGAAGGAACTCTCCGAGGCCAGGCTGTTGACGCCCAGGTAGCCCCAGTTGCGCGGGCCCTCCACCTCGTTGGTGGGCAGCAGCTCCAGCGTGGTGACGCCCAGCTCCTTGAAGTAATCCAGCTTCTTGATCAGGTCCTCCATGGTGGAGCGGTTGGAGTTGCCCGCCTCGCCCAGGAAGCTGCCCACGTGCAGCTGGTACACCACCCACTTCGACGGGTCCTTCTCACGCGGGACGTGGTCGTTCTTGAACTGGAACTTCGTGGGGTCCGTGAGGATGGAGCCGCGGAAGTCCACGCCGCTGCCCTTCGTGATCAGGTCGCTCCAGGGGTCGTTCTCAGACGACGCGCGGCGCTCCACGTCGGACAGCTTGCCGTCGTTGTTCACGTCGTCGCGCAGGTGCAGCTTCCCCTGCGCGTCCTTGTCGAACACCTGGAACTCGTAGCGCAGGCCCGCCAGCTTGTCCGGGTCGTTGACGAGCGTCGTCCAGGCGCCGCCCTGGTTCGTCATCTTGATGCGGCCATCGTCGGTGACATTGCGCGACCAGAAGTCGTTGAACTTCCCGCCGCGCAGCTTGTCGATGAGCGTGTCGTCGAACCCGCCCAGGCGCTCCTGGAGCTGCTGCTTGTTGAGCGGGTTGCCCTCGCCGTCCTTGAGCACCAGGTACGCGCTGTCCGCGTCCTCCGCGTCGTCCACGTCGAAGCGCATCAGGCCGGTGGCGCCGGTGAAGTAGCGGTCCACCTCCTTGCCGCGCGTGGGGTCCAGGTACAGCCGGTCGATGCCGCGCTGCTCGCCCATCATCCGGCGCGCGTACGGGTCCGGCCGGTCGCTCACGGCGCCCGTGGAGTCCACCACTTCGTAGACGTAGGCCTTGCCCTCCATCTGGTTCCACGCGCCCTTGGCCTGCGCGGTCCAGTTGCCGCCCTCGTCGCGCGCCATGGGGATGCGCTGCTCGCGGCCCTCCTTGTCCGTCACCTTCACCTGCACGGCGCGCGCGTCCGGCGCCCAGAACTTGAAGTTCACGTCCTGGCCGGAGCGCTGCCCGCCCATGGAGTGGTACGTCGTGGGCGAGTACGACGCAGTGGGCTTGGAGAGGTCCAGCTTGAGGTTGCCCTCGCCCATCACCGCCCACTGGTCCTTCCCGGACGGGCCGTCCACGCTGACGCCCCACTCCCAGTTGCGGGGCAGGCCGTCGTCCGCCACCTTCACCGTGGCCTCGTACTTGCCGTTGCCCAGCGGCTTCATGGGGATGCCGCCGGAGGACCACTGCGCGTCGAAGCGTCCCTCCGCGTCCCAGCTGCCCTTGAGCTTGGGGTTGGTGAGCGACGCGTGCGGGCCTGCGTCGTAGGTGAACGTGATGGTGCGGGTGGTGGGGTTCGCCACCGTCGCGCCGTTCTTCACCGCGGACATGGGCGCGGCGCCCAACAGCGCGCTCGCGTGGGCGGAGCGGGCCAGGTTGCCGGTGCCGGCCACCGGGGCGCGGGTGCCGGTGGACGGCGTGGACTCGAAGCCGGACTGGTTGCGCTTCGCGGCGGCGGCCTTCGCGGCGGCGGCCTTCTGCCGTTCCGCCAGCGAGGCGGCGTCCGTGGGGGTGTTGCCCGTGGCGGGGGTCGAGGTGCGGGTCGGGCGGTTGATTTTGGAATCAGTCACGGGGCAATCCTCCGGCGGCCCACGCATAGCGGGCGTGCTCAACTTGTCGGGCCAGGGGCCTCCGGAGTTGTCTCCGGTGGCGCTGAAGTGGGCGAATGTGGGGTGGACGACGGCGGGAGCTTCGGATTCCCAGGAAATCCGCGCCCTTCCGGGCGTGGAACGGGCCTGGGCGGGGTCAGCCGGCCCCCCTTGAAGCCGCGCAGGAACACGTAGCGGCGGAAGTCGCGGAGGAAGGCGTCCACGGGCAGTCCGATGGCCTCACCGAAGCCACCCGTGAAGTCCTGTCCCCGGCGCATGGCGGCGAGCACGCCCCGGACGCGCGCCTCGCCGTAGCGCTCCACGAGGAAGGTGAAGGCGTGGTGGGCGGCGCCGTAGACGGTGGCGTTCTGGGTCTCGTAGAGGGACTCGGCGCGGGCCAGCGGGTCCTCCTGGGGGAACTGGTGGAGGAAGCGGGACAGGTCCTCCAGGCTGGGGACGCGGTAGCCCTGGCCGGCGGTGTACGAGGCCATGCCCTCGCTGAACCACAGCGGGATGCCCTTCTTCGTCCAGTCCGACACGGTGGCGGACGCCTGCCACATGAGGCTGTGGGTGAGCTCGTGCAGCAGCACCTCGTCCACCTGCTTCTGGGTGGCGCCTGCGCGCGTCCAGGTGCGGGGGCTCTGGACCTCCACCTGCTCGAAGCGGGCCCAGGCGCGCAGGAAGTCGTAGCCGTCGCGGTGGGCGGCGCGCTCCAGGGCGGCGTGGTTGGGGTGGATGACCAGGGTGACGGGCTCCTGGAAGGTGCCCCAGCGGGCCAGGCGGGGCGCGGCGTTGCTCACGGCGCGGCGGACCATGTCCGCGGCCGGGGCGTCCCTGGCGGAGTGCTCGAAGCGGAACTCACCGCCGGGCAGCGCCAGCGTGGCGGCGGGGTCCACGGACTTCTTCGGGGCGGCGGCGCACGCGGACAGGAGCAGCGCCGCGAGCAGCGGGGGCAGCAGGCTCCATGGTCCGGTACCGCCCACCCGCATCCTTCCGTCCCTCTAGCTGGCCCCGAGCCAACGGATCACCGCGCGGCCCACGTCCGCGACGGTGGAGAACGACGCTACCTCCGGGGCGGAGGGGCCGAAGTAGAGCATGGGCACGGCGTGCACGGTGTGTCCTCGAACCGACAGGTCCTCCACGTTGCCGTGGTCACTGCACACCAACACGCGCGCATCGTGTGGCCGGTGGTCCGCCACGGCGCGAAGGAAGGCGTCGAAGGTGTCGAGCGCCAGGCGGGCCGCCTGGAAGTCCTGGGCGTGGCCGGCCTCGTCGGCGAGGTAGTGCTCGAAGAAGGTGAAGTCCGCTCCTCCCGCGATGCGCCAGAAGAGGGCCGCGGCCTCCTGGGGCGTCCGGTGGGGCACGTCCAGCCCGTGCGCGCGGGCAGCGGCGCCGGTGATGTCGTGGGTGAGCCCGTCATCGGCGCGCGCGTCGTCCAGGGTGCGCAGGCGCTCCTGGCCCGCGGCGAAGGCGAGCTTGGCGGCGGAGGGGCGCACCTTGCGCGCGGCGCGTTCGGACAGGGTGAACTCCGGCGGCGACGTGGACGGGCGCCGTGGCACTCCGAGCGCGTCCAGGTACGGCGCGGGGTACGCGTTGGCGAAGGTGGCGGTGCGGCCCGCGGCCTTGAGTCGCCGGACGATGCTGCGCTCCGCGAGCAAGTCCTTGAGGGCGGTGTTGGGGTAGCCCAGCACGTGGCCGCCCACGAGGACGGGGGCCGGGTCTCCGGTGAGGATGGCCGTCTGGTTGGAGGCGGACTGGGGCCGGCCGGGCACGCCGAAGGTGGGGTCCACCGCCAGGCCCACGCCGCCGTGGGGCAGGGTGGGGG